>CAJWPV010000218.1 GCA_913045395.1 uncultured Verrucomicrobiota bacterium
CCTTCCACGCCAGCTCGCCGGTGCGCTTGTCGAACGCCGCCAGGTACGATTCGCCGGAGTGCATCACCGCCAACACGACATGTTTCGCCGTCAAAACCGGCGAGGTGCCGATGTCCCAGTACAGGGTGTCCCGCGCGAACCGATCCTGCAGGTTGGTCTTCCACAGCAGTTTGCCCTCCAGCGTGAAGCCGGCGAGGTTGCCGCTCTTGAAATAGGCGAACAGCAGCTTGCCGTCGGTGATCGCCGAGGGATTGCTGCCTGAACCGTTGCGATGTTTGCCAGTTCGCTCGTCGCCGACTTTCGTCTGCCAGCGCTTTTCCCCATTCCAGTCATACGCGATCACGCTGTCCCTCCCGTCACTAGGGCTGGTGATGATGATTTGGTCCTTCCAAACGATCGGCGTGGAGCAGCCCTTGGCCGGCAAGGCCGCCTTCCACTTCACGTTTTTCTCGTTATCAAAGTTCGCGATATAGCTGCCGCTGGCAGTCGAGCCGTTTTCGTTCGCACCGCGCCAGTTCGGCCAATTCGCCTCCGCACCATTGGCCAAGCCGGGCAACGCCAACGCCAAGCCGGCAGCCAAGGCGAAGATGTTTCGATGTGGGTTTGTCATTTTCGTTTTCATTTTTAGTAGATTAATAGTTCGTGTTGGGTTCGGTTCCAGCGAGGTATTGCACACGGCGGTAGACCTCGCCCTTGTTGAACTTCAACTTCACTTTTTCGGGATCGTACTTGTGACCGATCTGGTCGCGCAGATAGACGATCGTGTTGAACGCAATCATCAGTTCCTGCTCGGTCTCGGCGGTGTTGACCACCTCGTATAGTGCCGGCATGGGGTCGATGGCCTTGATGCCGCCGAGGAATTCCGCCGCGCGCACGCGCACCATCAAGTCCTTGTCCTTCAGCAACGGCTTGGCCGCCTTGGCCAGAGGCTTGGCCTGTTCACCAAAGTTTGCGCAGACTTTCAGCGACCAATAGCGGCGCAGAATGCCCTTGGAACGCAGCGCCTGGCCCAATTTTTTGCGCGCCTCAGGGAACGGAACCAGTGCCAGGTCGGCAAGATCTGAAAGCCGGCTGACTTGCTGCGCGTTTTTGCGACCAAACGCCACGCCATCACCAAGCGCATCGGTGACCATCCGGTTCTCAGGATAAAAACTCAGGTCGTTGATTGATTTCATTTTGGCGCGCAACCGCCCGCGCAAATCGGCCAAGCGCTTGGCCTGGTCCGGGTCACCAGCGAGATTGTTCACCTCGTGCGGATCGGCCTCTAGATCGAACAACTGCTCGACCGGTCGCCGCTCGAAGAACTGGCGCTGCACAGGGTTCAACCGGTCGGCCCGGTAAAGGTCGCGCCAATTGTCGTAAGCCAACTGCCGGTAGCGGTAGTTGTTTTGCAGACCATCAGCGTAGTAGCCCTGGTAGTTGCGGATGTACTTCCACTTGCCCTTGCGGAAGGTACGAACCATGTCGAACTTCTCGTCAAACCGGTCGGCGTGACCGAAGACTTCGTCGCGCCTTGCCAAGTCGGCCGCGCTCACGCCCTTCCCGAGGAACGCCACGCCGTCGAGTTCCTTGTGCGGCTCGATCCCGGCAAGGTTGAGCACGGTCGGGCCAAAGTCGATGAAGCTCACGAAGCCGTCCGTTCGATCGCCTCGCTTGTGATCGACGAGATGCCTGAAATTCTTGGGGATGCGCACAGCAAATGGCACGTGCAGGCCACTCTCGTAGGCGTAGCCCTTGCTGCGTGGCATCACCCCGCCGTGATCGCCAAAATAAAACAGGAACGTGTCCTCGAGCAACCCATCCTCGGCGAGTTGTTTCACGATACGCCCGACATGGCCATCAATGATTTTCATCCGGTCAAAATAGCGAGCCTTGGTGTAGCGCATGACTGGCGTGTCGGGAAAGTAAGGCTGCAACTCGACATCATCCAACGACGTCTCGGTTGGCTTCTCCATCTGTTTCAGCGGGAAATGCAACCGGCTCTCATGCGAGTCGGCAAACGACTGCATGTGAAAGAACGGCATGTCGTTGTTTGGTCGATTGCGCCAACTGGCCTTGCCGGAGGACATGTCCCACGCCTGCTTCATGTCGACCTTGAAGTTGTAGTCGGTCTTGGAGTTGTTTGTGGCGTAGTAGCCCTGCTCCCGCAGCACCGCCGACCACGGCTTCACGCCCGGCGGCAGGTTGGCCAAGGCCGATTTGCGGTGGTACTGAAAACCGACGCGCGGCGCGTGCATCGCCGTGGCGAGCGTCGTCCGCGCGACAGAGCAGACCGGCGCACCGGAGAAGGCGTGGTTAAACGTCAAGCCCTCGGCGGCCAAACGCTCGATATTCGGCGTCACACCCAGCTTGTAGCCGTACAGCCGCAGGTAGTGAACCGAGTTGTCCTCGGAGACGATGAAGACAAAGTTTGGCCGCTTGGCCGGTTCCGCCGCGTTGGCCAGGCCGGTCAACAAACACGCTGCAAGCAGGCTGAACATCAGTCGAGAAAAGTGCATGCGAAGATTCAATGCCAAGCCAACAGCCAATGACAACGCCAAAACGCCTGTTTTGGATTGTATTTTGTCGCCCATGCCGGTAGCAATTCCGCCGCAACACGCGACCCAGTATTACTGAATTTATTGAAATGGCTTACTTTCCAAAAATTAAAAAGATCAAATACGAGGGTCCAGGCAGCAAAAATCCGCTGTCCTTCAAATGGTACAACGAGAACGAAATCGTCGAGGGCAAGACCATGCGGGATCATCTGCGCTTCTCCGTGGTCTACTGGCACACTTTTCGCAATCCACTGTCCGATCCGTTCGGTGTCGGCACGGCATTGCGCCCCTGGGATGACGGCAGCGAGTCGGTCAAAAACGCTCAAAAACGTGTCAAGGCAGCCTTCGAGTTCATGGAAAAACTCGGCGCGCCATATTACGCCTTCCACGATCGTGACGTCGCGCCGGAGGGCAAAAGCCTTGCCGCCTCCAACAAAAATCTCGACGCCGTGGCCAAGGTGCTCAAGGCCGAGCAGCAGCGCACCGGCATCAAGCTGCTCTGGGGCACCGCCTGCCTCTTCGCCAACCCGCGCTACATGCACGGCGCCGCCACAAGCTGCAACGCTGACGCCTTCGCCTACGCCGCCGCGCAGGTGAAAAAAGCCATCGAGATCACGCACCAACTCGGCGGCGAGGGCTACACATTCTGGGGCGGCCGCGAAGGTTACTCAACACTTTGGAACACCGACATCAAGCGCGAACTCGACCACCTGGGCGCGTTCCTCCACATGGCGGTTGAGCACAAGAAGAAGATCGGGTTCAAGGGTCAATTCTACATCGAACCCAAGCCGATGGAGCCGACCAAGCACCAATACGACTCCGACGCCGCGGCCTGCCTGAACTTCCTCCGGCAATACAAGCTGATGGGCCACCTCAAGCTGAACCTAGAGACCAACCACGCCACGCTGGCCGGTCACGAGATGCAGCACGAACTCGAAGTCGCCATCGCCGCCAACGCGCTCGGCTCCATCGACGCCAATACCGGCGACCCGATGCTCGGCTGGGACACGGACCAGTTCCCCACAAGCGTCTACCTCACTACCGAATGCATGCTTGCCATCCTCAAGATGGGTGGCTTCAAGACAGGCGGTGTGAACTTCGATGCCAAGGTGCGCCGCGAGAGCTACGAACCGGTCGACCTGTTCCACGCGCACATCGGTGGCATGGACACCTTTGCCCGCGGCCTCAAGATCGCCGCGGCAATCCGCGCTGATGGTCGCCTAGCGGAATTTGTCAGGAACCGCTACCGTTCATGGGATGCAGGCATCGGCAAAAAGATCGAGTCTGGCAAAACGAGCTTCAAGACCCTTGAAACCTACATGCTCAAGAAGGGAGAGGTCACCAAGAACGAGAGCGGCCGCCAGGAA
>CAJWPV010000219.1 GCA_913045395.1 uncultured Verrucomicrobiota bacterium
CTCGGGCGTTGCCTCCTTCCGGGCGAAGGTGATGAGCACCTCGCGCCGGATCGCCTGATTATTGAGCGCGGTGGCGTCGTTTTGGATGACCTTGAACTTGAGTCCGCTTGGTCTTCCGGGGCTGTGGCCGTAAACATGCTCGCGGAAAAGTTCGAGCACCTCGGGGCGTTTTTTCTCCATCCAGTCCTTTGACGAGTTGACCCTGGTGCCGTCCTGCATCATGAGCGGGTCGGGGAGTTCGTACTTCGGGACCTTGGTCTCGTCGTAGTTTGCGGCGGGTAGGGAGGATTCGCTCATTGTGAGTCCGATCAGGGTGGTGATGGTTAGCAGCAACCGGTGGGTTGGTCGAAGGTTTGTCATACGCGGTATCCAAGCCAAGCGTTGTTGAAGAAGCAAGAACGGAGTGGGAACGTTGGCTTGCTTGATTTGTTCTAGCGAGGCAGAATTTGGCATGACTTACCCCCGTATGATTCCATTGGTTGCATGCATTGCAGCGCTAGGCCAGGTACTCTCCGCGCAGGAGTCCCGATACGATAAGTCGTTCCGCGATTGGGACAAGAACAAGGACGACAAGCTGTCGAAGGAGGAGTTACCCGATAATACCAAGCGCAACTTTGAACGCATGGATACCGATAAAAGCGGTTTTATCTCGCTCAAGGAGCACGTTACGTATCTGACCAGGGGCAGTGGTAAACGTCAGCAGCAGCGGCCAAAACTGGAGGGCTACAATGTTATGCAGGGCATTTCCTATGCCGGCACGGACAACGCCCGGCAGACACTGGATTTGGCGCTGCCCATAAAGCGCTCTAGAGACAAGCCGTTGCCGGTGATAGCGTTCATCCATGGCGGTGGGTGGCGAGGTGGGAGCAAGGACGGAGGGCTCAATAAGATACGCGGTTTTCTGAAGTCGGGAATGTATGCCGGGGTGTCGATTGGTTATCGGTTAAGCAATGAGGCAAAGTGGCCGGCGCAGATTCACGACTGCAAGGCGGCGATTCGCTGGATCAGGGCCAACGCAAAAAAACACGGCCTAGATGGCGACAGGATTGCGGTGCACGGCACCTCTGCTGGAGGACATCTGGTCGCGATGCTGGGTACCTCAGCCGGCGTGAAGGCGATGGATGGCTCCATTGGGCCTTACACGGGTCTAAGCACAAAGGTGGCCTGTGTGGTGGATTATTTCGGGCCGACGAATTTTCTCCGGATGAATGACTTTGAGAGCCGGATCGATCATGACGCCAAAGGCTCGCCGGAAGGGCTGTTGATTGGAGGTCCGGTTCAGGACAACAAAAAGAAAACCCTCACAGCCGATCCTATTTCGTATGTGAGCAAGGAGGACTCGCCTTTCCTGATCATGCACGGCACGAAGGACATGGCGGTGCCGTATAATCAGTCAGTTATTTTATATTCAGCACTCAAAAAGATTGGCGTGCCGTCGGCGTTGCTGACGGTAACCGGTGGGGGACATGGTGTAGGGGGTGGCGTGTTGAATGAGCATCTTCAAACGTTTTTCGATCACCATTTGTTAAAAAAAAGTGGTGTTTTTGAGAGCCTTACCATACCGGTGACGAAGACTGCCCAACGTTAAGGGCCTGATTCTGAAGGAATAACCGAGCTGTTTTTCACCCTGTAAAACGGGTATTCACTTGACGGTTTAATCGATCGAACCGTAAGCTGCACCGGTTAGGCGCTTTTCATGTTAGGCAATTTTAAGAGCCTGTTTTCCAACGATATTGGAATCGATCTTGGCACGGCCAACTCGCTGGTTTATGTTCGAGACAGGGGCATTGTGCTGCGCGAACCCTCTGTTGTCGCGATTGAGGCCGGCATGACCACCGTGCTGGCTGTGGGTGACGAGGCGAAGCGCATGCTGGGCCGGACACCGGGCAACATCGTGGCCATCCGCCCAATGAAGGACGGGGTCATTGCCGATTTCGAGATCACTGAGGCGATGTTGAGAAACTTCATCCAGAAGGTTCACAACCGCAAGTTGATTGCTCCACGGGTGGTGGTGGCTGTGCCGTCGGGAATCACCGAGGTGGAAAAACGGGCGGTGAAAGACTCCGCCATCCATGCCGGAGCGAGGGAGGTTTACCTGATTGAGCAGCCGATGGCATCGGCGATCGGCGTGGGGCTGCCCGTGCACGAGCCGACCGGCAACATGATTGTCGATATTGGCGGCGGCACCTGTGAGATCGCGATTATATCACTCGCGGGAATCGTATTCAGTCGGAGTTTGCGTGTCGGTGGCGATGAGTTTGACGACACGATTACGGCCTACATGAAGCGTGCTTATAATTTAATGATAGGCGAACGCACAGCAGAGGAAATCAAGATTACGATCGGTTCAGCGTATCCGCTGGAAGAGGAACTTTCGATGGAGGTGAAGGGCAGGGACTTGAGTGCGGGCCTGCCGCGGATCATGACGGTTCGTTCCGAGGAAATTCGGGATGCGTTGAAGGAGCCGCTGAACAACATTCTTGAATCCATCCGCTTGACGCTGGAGAGATGTCCCCCCGAGCTTTCGGCCGATCTGGTCGACCGTGGCATCATAGTCGCAGGTGGTGGCGCCCTCGTGAGGGGCATTGACCAGTTGATCGCCGAGGAGACCGGCCTGCCGGTTCACATCGCTGACTCCCCATTGACGGCCGTGGCTGAGGGGACGGGGCGGGTGCTGCAGGAGTTGCAGTTTTTGCGGCGGGTGGCTTCCAAAAGCGGAGAGTAGCGTGCGTTCGTCCCGTTGAATGACGGGGTGAAACGATTTTTTTACAGATCGCAGCAGATGGCGGTTGGGACGGTGCTCCTGACCGTGTTCCTGCTACTGGTGATGCCGGAGGGTGTCCGCGCGCGGCTCAAGTCCGCCATCGGAGGGCTGTTTTTGCCCGCGGTCAGCATCAGCACCACCGGCAAGGCAGCTCTCGAATCGCTTGGCCAACTTGGTGTCAGTGATCGCGATCCATTCCCCACAAATCAAACGCTTGACCAAGGGCCAGGAGCGGCATCATCAATTACAGAATTACAACTGGAGAATGACCGGCTCGCAGGGGAAAACAAGCGATTGCGGGACGCGGCGGGGTGGGAGCAGCGGATCCCGTGGGAAACCCGTCTCGCTCGGGTGGTAGGTCGAGACCCGTTCAACTGGTGGCGGCGTATCAAGATCAACCTGGGCACAAACAAAGAGGCTCGCTTAAGATTAAATCAGCCGATCATCTCCGTTCGGGGCGAACTGGTGGGACGTATTTCTGAGGTAGGGCCGCTGACTTCGTGGGTGCTGCTCGTGGGTGATCCCAACTGCAGGTTTTCGGCGTTACTAAAGGAGTCGCGAAGCCAGGGCGGGATTGTTTCACCCCGGCAATACAGCGCTGATCCCCGGGTAGTGGAGTTGACCTATCTGCCAAATGATATCGAGGTGCGCCCGGGCCAGGCGGTGGTCACCAGTGGCATGGGAGGGGCTTTCCCGAAGGAAATCCCAGTTGGCCAGGTGGTGGATTCATGGGTATCAAAGAATGGATTGTACACCGAGGCCCGAGTCAAACTGCACGCCAACCTGAACCAGCTTGAGAACGTTCGGGTGCTTACGAAGTATTGAAAAGAAGATTGTGACTAGAAGAATCAACAAAACCTTAGGACTGATGATTGGTGCCTACTTGCTCGTGTTTTTGCAGTCCCATTGGCAGGGGCCAAGGTTATGGCTGGGCTTTCAGCCTGACCTCACCCCGGCGCTGTTGGTATGCGCCGGGCTGACGCTGGGTGCCGGGCAGGTGAGTACCGCCGCCATGCTGACCGGCCTGTGGCTTGACAGCCTGTCGGCCAATCCGCTGGGGCTGAGTGTGATGCCGTTGTTTATCGCCGGGCGGGCGGGGTTCAGCTTTCGAG
>CAJWPV010000220.1 GCA_913045395.1 uncultured Verrucomicrobiota bacterium
GTGATTATGCAGGATTTCACCGGCGTACCCGCAGTGGTCGATCTGGCTGCCATGAGGGACGGTCTTAAGGCCATGGGTGGAGACCCGAATCGCATCAACCCGGTGGTGCCTGCAGATCTGGTAATCGACCACTCGGTGCAGGTCGATTTCTTCGGTAGCCCGGAGGCGTACCGCAAGAACGTGGAGAAGGAGTTCGAGCGAAACCGGGAACGATACGCCCTGCTAAGATGGGCGCAACACTCCTTCGAGGACTTTCGGGTCGTGCCGCCGGGCACGGGCATCGTACATCAGGTGAACCTTGAGTACCTCGCCTGCGGCGTATTGAGCGATGCGGACGACATCCATTACCCGGACACGCTTGTTGGCACCGACTCGCACACGACGATGATCAACGGCTTGGGCATCGTCGGCTGGGGCGTGGGTGGCATCGAGGCCGAGGCCGGGATGCTCGGCCAGCCGGTTTACTTCCTGACACCGGATGTCGTCGGTGTCTGCCTCGAGGGCACGCTGCGCGAGGGCGTCACCGCGACCGATCTGGCGTTAACCGTCACCGAGATACTGCGTGAAGCCAAGGTGGTTGGGAAGTTTGTCGAGTTTTATGGCGAGGGCGCTAGGCAGTTGCCCCTGACGGATCGCGCCACTATTGCCAACATGGCGCCCGAGTACGGCGCGACGATGGGCTTCTTTCCGATCGACGCCGAAACGGTGAACTATCTCCGAGCAACCGGCCGCGATGAGGTGCATTGTGCGACTTATGAGAATTACTATAGGGCACAGGGACTGTTCGGCATCCCGGCCAAGGGTGAGATCGATTACTCGATGAACCTCACGCTCGACTTGGGTACGATTCGCCCAAGCGTGGCTGGGCCGAAACGACCGCAGGATCGGATCGAGGTGCCGAGCCTTGCTAACAAGTTTGCAGAACTCTTTTCGCAACCGGTTGCCGAGGGCGGCTTTGGTCGCGACGGAAGCGAGCTGGCCGGCGTCAGCGCCGATGTGCCAGTGCAGAACAATGGCACCGAATCGCTTGGCCACGGTGATGTGGTTATCGCTGCGATCACGAGTTGCACGAACACTTCCAACCCAAGCGTGATGCTGGCTGCCGGACTCTTGGCCAAGCGCGCAGTCGAGAGGGGCCTGAAGTTGGCTCCGTTGGTGAAGGCATCGCTTGCGCCGGGCTCACGTGTCGTCAGCGATTACCTCGAAAAGACCGGCTTGCAACCGTACCTTGATCAGCTTGGCTTCAATCTCGTTGGTTACGGCTGCACCACCTGTATCGGCAACTCAGGCCCGCTCGATGGCGGAGTCGAGAAGGCGATTCTCGACAATAATCTCGTTGTCGCCTCGGTGCTCTCCGGAAATCGTAATTTTGAGGCGCGCGTCCACCAAAACGTGCGAGGCAATTTCTTGATGTCGCCGCCGCTCGTGGTGGCGTTCGCGTTGGCCGGACGCGTGAACATCGACCTAACAACCGAGCCGCTTGGTCAAGCGCAGGACGGGGCGGATGTGTTTTTGCGTGATCTTTGGCCAAGTTTGGACGAGGTGCGCGACCAGATGCAAAGCGCGCTCAAGCCGGAAGTGTTCCGCGAACTTTACAGCAATTTTGCCGATCAAAACCCGAAGTGGAACGAGATCCCCTCGAGCGTTGGGCACGCCTATGAGTGGGATGATGCGAGCACGTATATTCAAGAGCCGCCGTTCTTTGACGGCTTCGGGATGGAGACTGGCGCAATAACCGAGATCACCGGGGCTCGGCCGCTTGGTGTGTTTGGAGACTCGGTGACGACCGACCACATTTCGCCGGCCGGTGCGATCAAGGCTGACTCCCCGGCTGGACGTTATCTCATGGCCAACAGCGTCGAGCAGGCGCAATTCAACAGCTATGGCTCGCGCCGGGGCAACGACCGTGTGATGACACGCGGCACGTTTGCCAATGTGCGAATCAAAAACCTGATGCTGCCCGGCACCGAGGGCGGCGTGACCAGGCATCAGCCAAGCGGCGAACAGATGGATATTTACGATGCCGCGGCCAGGTACCAGGAAGAGGGTACACCGCTGGTTGTCATTGGCGGAAAGGAGTACGGCACTGGCAGCTCGCGTGACTGGGCGGCAAAAGGAACGCGACTGCTTGGCGTGCGTGCGGTGATTTGCGAGAGCTTCGAGCGCATTCACAGATCGAACCTGATTGGCATGGGCGTGTTGCCGCTGCAGTTCCACGAGGGGAACGGTGTGGCCAGCTTGCGACTTGACGGTACAGAGAAATTTGATGTGCTTGGCTTGGGTAACGACCTCAAGGCGCAGCAGAATCTGACGCTGCGGATCATCCGTGTGGATGGCTCGACTGTGGATGTACCGGTGCTTTGCCGGGTCGATACCGACATCGAGATCGAGTACTACCGTCACGGCGGTATCCTATCCTACGTGCTTCGGCAGTTGGTGGCCAAGGGCTGACGGGTCACCGTTTTTTCTCTTTTTTCACTGTTTTAGCTTGCCTTTTTGCCTGTCCTGCAATTCATTCCCTCCCCCAGTTTATGAGCGAGTCGAGTGAACCAGATATCATGTACAATGGCGCCGAGTGGTTTGATCAAAACAAAGGCAAACTGTTAAACGGCGCGTTGGCGGTCATTTTGGGGGTAGGAGGCTATCAGTGGTTCAATATGAGCCAGGCGGATTCGCGGGTGGCCTCCGAGTCGGCATTGTTCGCTGTTCAAAATCTGGACTCGACAAACCTGGTGGAGTTCGCTGAGGCCTATGCGAAGGTGAGCACCGATCAG
Organism: uncultured Verrucomicrobiota bacterium; assembly: GCA_913045395.1. Classification (GTDB taxonomy): domain Bacteria; phylum Verrucomicrobiota; class Verrucomicrobiia; order Limisphaerales; family UBA1096; genus UBA1096. The sequence goes on from CAJWPV010000220.1 coordinate 2,775, forward strand.
GCCGGCGAGCCGGTTGCCGAGCGTGCCCTGATTTTGAGCGCAAGAACATGGCTTGAAGCGGCGGATTACGACAAGGCGCAGGCGGCATTTGAGAGCTACCTTGGGAAACACGCGAATGGAAACTGGGCGAATGAAGCAAAACTTGGCCAGGCGATTTGCCAGGAGGCTAAGGACGATGTGGCGGATGCGATCAGGACGTATCAAAGCTTGACCAACAATCCCTCTGTAAACATCAACATCAAAAACCGGGCCACAGCACTTCTCGAGGCAGCTCAAACCAAGCTCGAGCCATTGGTGGCAAAACCAAAACCGGTCCCGGTTCTCCAGCCTGAAGCACCTAAGCCGGCAGTTCCCGCTGTGCCGCCGACATCTGCTGCCCCGGACAACAAGTAACTCACCTTTGGGATCGTGAACATTGCCATCATTGGGACTGGCTACGTCGGCTTGGTGACCGGCGCCTGCTTTGCCGAGGTCGGCCACAGCGTCATCTGCGTTGATTGCGACGAGACCAAGGTCAAGCTGTTGCAGGGTGGGGGCATCCCGATCTTCGAGCCCGGCCTCGAGGACATTGTCAAAAAGAACGTAGACGAGGGACGACTCAACTTCACCACCAGCACGGCGGAGGGGGTGGAAAAGTCGGATGTCATTTTTATCGCTGTTCCAACTCCACCACTGGATGATGGGTCGGTTGATCTCAGCTTTATCGAGCGAGTGGCCCGCGACATTGCTGATGCAATGACCTCGTACAAGGTGGTTGTTGACAAGAGCACCGTGCCGGTCAAGACCGGCGAGAAAGTCGTCGGGACGATCAAGCGCTACTGCAAGTCGGATAGTGATTTTGATGTCGTCAGCAACCCGGAATTCCTGCGCGAAGGTTTTGCAGTGGAAGACCTCATGAATCCGGATCGTATTGTCGTCGGCACGAGATCGGAGAAGCCCGTTGCGGCGATGCGAGAGATTTACGAGCCGTTCAACGCACCGATCATTTTCACCGACATCAACTCGGCGGAGTTGATCAAGCACGCCGCCAACTCATTCCTCGCGATGAAGATTTCGTACATCAACGCCGTGGCGGCGATCTGCGAGGCGACCGGTGCG
>CAJWPV010000221.1 GCA_913045395.1 uncultured Verrucomicrobiota bacterium
CGCTGAACCCGGGGCAAGCGCCAATGTTGGATACCTACTGCCCGACTGACGGTAGCGGTGATTTCGGCCTGCCGATCAATCCCGCCTTGGGCATGGCCGACTTCGTCGGAGGTGGCTTGGGCAGGTTCGCTGAACTTTACGCCGGATCCGGCGGCGGGACCGGGTATGACATCGCCTGGGCAGTCGATGTCGACCACAATCCGGTTATGCTTGGCCAAGTGCAGTTCCTTCGTCTTGAGGTGTTGTCCGGTAAAGCTGAGATCGACGCGGTTAGCGATGTCCGGCCGCAGACGAAAAATCTCAACTGGCATTTTGAGGACTTCATGGCTGATCCCCTAGCCAACGGCTGGACGGTGCACGGTGACGAGTCGCTCTTCAAGTGGGATGCTGAATCCGATACGATGGAGGTTACATGGGATTCCGAAAAGCCCAACAGCTATTTTTATCGTCCACTTGGTATGACTCTGACAGAGGATGACGCCTTTGCTTTTACCTTCGATATTGTGCTCGACCAAGTGAAAGCTGGACATCTTGACGGCCAGCCGTACACGTTTGAAGTCGCTCTCGGCTTGGTTAACATCGAGTCGGCGAGGGCAAATGAGTTCAACCGTGGCAGTGGCACCGATTCGCCCAACCTTCTCGAATGGGACTATTTTCCGGATACCGGCTTTGGCGCGACCATTTCACCGACGATCGCCTCCGCGACGAGCCAGTTCGCCGCCGGATTCACTTTCCCTGCCGCAATGACCGTGCGTGAAACATACTCCGTGCGGATGGAGTTCGATCCCGATGAACGGGCGTTAAAGACGTTCATGCTCCAAAACGGAAAGGCGTGGAAGGAAATAGAAACGGTGACATTTAACGATGGCTTTGATGGTTTCGCTGTCGATGCGTTTTCAATCAGCAGTTACACGGCGAAAGGCAGCGACTCAAGCCTCCTTGCCACTGGCTGGGTCGATAATCTGGCGGTCGTGGTTGCCCGTTCCCAGTCGAAAATTGTGAGCGCCCGCTTGACTGATAGGCAATGGGCAGCTCGCTCATTCGGATTTGACGCAGTGGGTTCTGTGCTCGAACGATCGGCTGATTTGCGCGAGTGGCACCCGGTCGGAAATGGAGTCTATGAGGAGGGTTTTTATTTGAGGTTGATCGATAGGAACCCGCCGATCGGAGACGTGTTTTATCGCCTTGTTAGATGAATTGCCGAAAGCAATATTTTGGTTTTACGTTGGTGGAGTTGTTGGTCGTGATTGCCATCGTTGCAATCCTGGCGAGCTTGTTGTTGCCTGTCCTGTCATCGGCAGGGCGCAGGGCGCAGGGCACGGTTTGCACCGGCAATCTTAGGCAGCTTGGAATTGTCGGGCAAATGTACTGGAGCGACAACGACAACCGCGCGTTTGCCTACCGCGGGGAGACAGTCGACAGCGGCGATCTGTTTTGGTTTGGCTGGCTAGAGCGTGGTGGAGAAGGGCAGCGACGGTTTGAGTTGACCAAAGGCGTGCTTCATCCGTACCTCGGCGGCAGAGGGGTGGGGACCTGTCCGGGACTTGCCTATGTCGATTCGCGTTTCAAGTTGAAGGCCACCGGTGCCGCATTTGGCTATGGCTACAATTTGCACCTGGCCGGGGGAATTGCCGGGCCGGGGGTGCGGATCGATCGCTTGGCTAAGCCGGGCGGAACCGTGTTTCTCGCTGACGCCGCTCAGGTGAATACTTTCCAGCCCCCGGCCACGAATGAGCACCCAATGCTCGAGGAATTTTATTATGTGAACGACCGCGAGCGAACTGCGCATTTCAGGCATGGGAAAAAAGCAATTGCAGCGTTTTGTGACGGCCACGTTGGCCAGGTGGGATTTGCAACGAGCTCGATCGATGATCGAATGCCGGATCAGTGGGTGGGGCGCTTGCCCGGCGAACTGTTGCGAGGCACAATGGATGAGCCTTGAGGGTTATTCCGCGCTGTCTTCGTCTTTGGTATTGTCTAACTCCTTTTCGACCGGTTCAGTTTCGTCGGTAGGGGTGGCTGACTCTTCGGCAATTCGGGTGACTTTTACCTCCTTGGGGTTGAAGTTTTTCAAGATGATATCTTCGTCAACAAATACTCTGACATTTAGATTGGTAGTCAAAACACCATTAGGAATGGTTACGGGATCCACCAATACTTTTACCTTGGAAGCGCTGGTAAAGTTCGGAACAGGGTCAGCATTTGATGCTAACTCCAATACAACCTCAGCAGGTTCAAGGATATACTGAGTATTATCATCGGGTGAATATATAATTCGAACAGGAAAGTTTTGAACGAGCTCGGCGCGATTGGTCGAAACGGTTGGGGGTTCAAGGGGATTTATGGGCTTTGGCGATGGCTGTTTGGCTTCTTTTAGTTCTTGTTCTTTCGCTTTTTTAGGATCGTTGCGGGATTGGACTTGGTAGATCGCATTCCATATGAGCACAGCCAGCAATATCGATATGGCTTTCCAGGCAATATTACGCGTTAATATGTCATACCAGGCCATGTCAGTTGCCGGTTGTCTTGGTTTGCAGGCCGGTAGCAGCCGGCTTGGGTTTCAATGACATTATCCAACCTTTAAAACTGCGGTTACGAATCGGTGTCACAAACACCGTGTTCAATGTTCCACGAAGTTTCTTGAGCGAAATACCCTGAACCAGTTGCCCCTTGAATGCCGTGGAAATGGCGCCTGTTTCCTCCGACACTGCAATCACCAGCGAGTCGGACTCCTCGCTCATGCCGATGGCGGCTCGGTGGCGGGTGCCAATGGTTTTACTGATGTCCTGCCGGCGCGTGAGCGGGAAAATGCAGGCTGCGCTCAGGATGCGGTCCTCATTGATGATTACCCCGCCGTCGTGAATTGCATTGTTTGGAAAAAAAATGGTCTCGATCATCTCAGGTGAGGCCTCGCAGTCCACAATGATTCCGGATTCGATGATATCCTGCAGGTGCGTTGATTGTTCGATAGCAATCAGCGCCCCGGTGCGCGCCTCGCTGAGTCGGTCAACGGCTTGGATGATGACCTCAATGTTTTCACGTTGTTCCGGAAGCGATGTAAAGAGTGTCAAGTTGCCCAGTCCGGCGAGCAACCGGCGCAGTTCCGGTTGGAAAATGATCAGCGCGGCAAAGGCGGATAACCCGAAGAAATAATTAAGCAGCGACGAAAGGACGGTCAATTCTAACCCGATGCAAATCAGGAGGGCAACCAGTAGGCCAAGAAATGCCATAACCATCGGCCAGCCGCGGGTGCCTCGGAAAAACTTTAGTGTGTAATAAATGGCGACAGACAAAATGGAAATCTCCGCCACGAGACGCCAATAATTGGCGATGCCCTGCCAGATGTTTTGAAAAATGTCCATGATTTATCTGTTGTCGCTTAACGCTTCCGTCATTCGGACGGCCTGCACCGTCTCGGCCACGTCGTGCACGCGGACGACATGGGCTCCTTTGGCCGCCGCACAGGTCGCGCAGGCGAGCGAAGCGGGCAGGCGCTCATTGGACGGTGTGCCGAGCAGTTTGCCGATGAACGACTTTCGGGAAGCTCCAATTAGCAGCGGTCGTCCGCTCATAATAAGCTCATGTATGCCGCTCAGCAACTTTATATTGTGCTTCAGTTCCTTCCCGAAGCCGATGCCGGGATCGAGGGCAACCTGCTCGCCGCTCACCCCTTGCTCTGCCAGCTTGGCCAGCCGCTCGCTAAAAAAGTCGCCGACCTCCCGCAGTACATCGTCATAGTGTGGTTCAGCCTGCATGGTTTGCGGCGTTCCTTGCATGTGCATGCAGATATAGCCCGCTTTAGCCTCCGCAACGACCTGCCACATCTCCGGTGACTCGCGGTTGGCCGCGATGTCGTTGACGATCGACGCA
>CAJWPV010000222.1 GCA_913045395.1 uncultured Verrucomicrobiota bacterium
AGTCTGCTCCCACTTGGCGGCATTCACCAGGCCGGAGCCGATCGCTTCGGCGGCTAGGTTTGGATGTACGGTTGCGAACCAATCGAAGAGCGGCTGCCAGGCGGCGATCAGCTCGTCCGGCTTGGTACTTTTTTCAGCGGGTACGGCAAGTGGTTGGCCGGACCACTTGGTCAAGAGGTTGACTATTTGTTTGCGAGTCACAGCCTTGCCGTCGAGACCGCATTCACGTCGCAGTTTTCGGATCAACTTGGCCAAATCGCTCGGCTGGTTGCTTGGCGACAATTGTCTCAGGGCAGTCAGGGCGGTGGCGGAAACTTTACTGTCGCGCGAGAGCAGGGCGTCGAGGAAGCGGTGTCGATCCCCGGACGTTGGGCGCTTGGCCAAGTGCTTGAGAATGGCTGGGCGTAAACCATGATTCGGCCACTGCGAGCGCAGAATCGGAAGCACTGTCTCAGCCGGGAGTGTATCGAGCAGGTCGATCAAGTTGTTGGACCAAGTGAATGATTTACCTGACTGTGCCTCAGCAAGATAGCGCTTCGCTGCAACTTGGCGGACTTCGTTCTTCAACGTCAGCGCAAAGGTCAGGTGGCTGCCAGTTGGAAAATTTTTGTGAGCGACCAAACGCTTGGCCAAGCCGGGTTGTTTCTCGCCGTGCGCCTGGGCAATATCGACGAAACGCATGGTCCAGTTCAGCTTTGGTCGAGTGCTTCGGCTTTGCAGCTTGGCGTCGAGTCCCATCAGTGAATCGGCGAGCTTGGCCAAGTCGGCATCGGGAATCGTTGACGGCAGCTTGGCCATGACAATGAGTTTATGGAAATCATCAACCGGATCGGAGTCAGCGGTGATCGTGCGCAGCAAATCGCTGGCAAGTTGAGGCTGCCCAGCGCCAACCATGGCCAGGAGCCGTCCGGCTTCTCGATGGAGATCTTCGTGAATGGTATCCATAAGCGGCATGACCTGAGTGGCGATCGCCTTGGCCAAGCCGGCGTGTGCCTCGAGTGAGTGTGGGGATTCATAGCCGGTGAACGACTCACGGCTTGGCCGATCCAAGTTGTAGTCGCCGAGCGCGAGGATGATCGTGCGCACAATGTCGGTGTTGAGGCTTTCGGTTTGGTCGATGTCGATGAGTGGCAACATGCGTTGCACGACTTCCGTGTGGATATCGGTTTCCGGTTTACGCCAGATCATTGCGGTGGCGGCCGTGACTTTTCCCTGCGTGGTCAGCCGGTCGAAAGGTATTTGTTGCCAAGCATTATCGGGCAGGCGGCTGGCCAATCGGGCCGAGATGAGTCGGATGCGGATGCTCGGGCGGTTGAAATTGGCCTCGATAGCTTCGATCCATTTGCCGGATTGTCTGGGATCGTTCGGGAGCCGTCGCAGCATCGCCTCGAGCGCTCGGGCGCGGACGAAATCTTCGGGATCGACCGCGAGTTTTTCAAGGAGCCTGATCGCGTTAGCTCGGGGAAAACGGCCAATCGACCAAGCAGTGCGGGCGCGGATGTCGAGGTCGGAGTCGTTGGCCAGTCGCTCGGCAGTTTCGGCTTTAAGCCCGCCGAACATCTCGGTAATCACCTCGATGGCGCGGACGCGTTGCTTGGCGACACGTTTAGTATTCATTGCCGCTTCCACAAAATGAGCGGCTCCGACGATTTTAGCCTTTGGCTGCCACTGAGTGCGTGACCATTGGACAAGCGGCTGCGGCGCATTGAGCACGTCATCGAGAATGGTTTCCTGAGGGGTCAGTTTTTGTTTGTCGTTTGCCAGCGTTCCTTTCGTGGGAACGATGCGGAAGACTGCACCCTTGGTGTTTCGTCCCCCAATAGAGACGAACAGTTCGCCGTTTACCCCAACCTCGATGTCGCTTGGTGCGAAGCCGTCGGTGCCGATTGGGGAGAGGAACAATTGCGGAAGTGCCTGATAGGAGGCATTGGAGGGTTTGAGTGGGTAAAACCAAATGTTGCCGAATGTCCAGTCGAGAATGAAAACGCCGTCGTGATATTCCTTCGGGAACAGTCGATGGCGATAAACGACGACGCCGGTGGGAGAGCCGCGGCCGACTTTGTGGAGCGCGGGTACGGTGTCGGAGTAGTAGCCGGGGCGCGCCCAGCTACGCTTGTGCCCGGGCATGCGCCAGCCGTGATGCCCGCCGATGGCGACGTGGTACAGGCGTGTCGGGGTGTACCAAGGCAGGAAGAACGTCCGCTCGGTGTCACTGTCATAGGCAAACATGTCACCACGCCAGTTGAAGTCAAAATCGTACGGATTGCGAAAGCCGCATGCCAGCGCCTCAAATATTTCGCCGTCCGGCGAAAAGCGAATGATTGCACCACCCTCGGTTTCCTTCAGCGGCGATTGAGGGGAGTTGAATTGGCTCGCCGTGAAACCGGTGTTGTTGCCGCCGACAAGGTAAAGCCAGCCATCTGGACCCTTCCGTATGGCGTGCGAGCCGTGCTCGCCATTGGCCAAGCGAAGGTATTGCCGGGGCGGCCCGTCCGCGCGTCCGTCGTCGTTGGCGTCCTTGTAGCGGAGCAGGGCGTGGTTGGCCACCGCCCAAAGATGCGGCCCATCGAACATCATGCCCATGGAGCCGTGATCGAGCTTGGCGAAGAGGATGGCTTTGTCAGCGCGGTTGTCGCCGTCAGTGTCGTGCAGTGTGCGGATGTAGCCGCGGCTCGAGACGACGACTTGGCCCTTGGCGTCGAGCGTCATCGAGTAAATGTCGTTGGCCAGGTCCGGCCCGGAGTAGAGCGTCGCCTCAAACCCATCCTGGAGTTTAATGGCTGAACCAAGGTCCGCTTGGCCAAGCGCAGTGAGTGTCGCAGCCAAGCCAAGGCAAAGCGGTACCAAAAAAGTGAATCGTCCGAGCATGCACCGAAACTTTACGGGTGCACGGTGAACCGGTCAACCTACGGCGGTTTCGGCGATACGCTCATCGACGAACGTTTGGATCACCGCCACTTCAGCTTCGCCCTGGATGGTGTGCTCCTTCTCGAACACTTCCCACTGCATGCGGATGCCGGAGGCACGCAGTTGCTCCATCTGCGCCTTGGTCTGGGCCAGCGGCAGCAGCGGATCGGCCGTGCCATGTGTGATGAGAAATGACTGCTCCTTAGCCACCAGCGACTGCTCTTCGACGAGTTTGTCTGGCTCGAGCGCATAACCGCTGATGCCGATCAGGCCGGCGAAACGATGCGAGTAACGCAGGCCCACCTCGATCGTCATCAGGCAGCCCTGCGAAAAGCCGAACAGGAATGTTTTCTCCGTGGCAAAGCCGTCGGCGCGTTGCCGGTCGAGCAGGTCAAACAACAAGCCGCGGCTGCGCTCCACGCCGAGTGCCGTGTTGTTGTAAATGTCGTACCAGGAAAAGCCGCCGTTATAGTCATCCGGCGCGTTAACTAGGAGGGTATTGAGCCTTGGGTTGTTCAGCGCGCGGGGCAGCCAGCGGTAACCTTCCATGCTGTCGCCCAGCCCGTGCAGCACCATCATCAGCCATTTGGAATCCGCCTCGGCGGCGGGAATCAGTTCCGTGTCCAGCACGGCGGTAGTGTAGCGGGTGGTCGGCGCGAGCCAAGGCGAGAAAAAAACTAAAGTTTTTCCAGCTCCAGTCGACAACTGTAGTGATTATGCAGATAGCTGCTGTCCATTATCCCGCGCAGAAGTTGTTCCAATCGACTTGGGGCAACCTGAGGCAATCTTTGACGGCTGATCCGGCGGAGGCGGTGACGTTGCGAATGAAATCCCGTGAATAGTCAGTCGTTGCGGCCAAGCTGCTTCAAGTTGCTGACGAGAACGACAAGCACGTTCTCGACATGGTGGCTTGAGCCGCTTGCGG
>CAJWPV010000223.1 GCA_913045395.1 uncultured Verrucomicrobiota bacterium
ACACACCTCTGGATGTCACACTTAATGACAACATCGCCGACCTCCTCCGCAAACATGGTGGCAAAACGGGTCAAGAATTGAAAGCCGAGGGCAATTAAGCCGGAGATGCTCGGCGGAATTGCCGCTTGGCCAGTTTGCGATTTACAAACACCGACCATGGTTTAGCCTTTGCCCACAGGCGGCACGTGGCCAAGCGCTTGGTTCAGCCGTCCCGCGTCTATGGAATCCAAAGAGCTCGCACTCACATGCGCCCGGCTTGCCGACAACAAAAAAGCTGAGAACATCACCCTGCTGGATCTCCGGGAGTTCTCCTCTGTGGCCGACTACTTCGTTATCGTCACCGGCGCCAACGAGCCGCATTTGCGTGCCATCGTCGATGAGATCACGGAACGATTGAGGGAGAATTACAGCATTCGTCCCTTCTCCACCGAGGGAGCCAGGGTGACCCCGTGGGTCGTGCTCGACCTTATCGACGTCCTGGTCCACGTGATGAATGATAAATTCCGCGAACTCTACGACCTCGAGGGTCTCTGGGGTGATGCCACGCGAATCGAGTTCGAGCCAGAACCCTCGCCTGTCGCCGCCGAATCCTGAAGCGCCTTGCCCAACTCCCCCCGGTCGACTGTGAATAACATCGGCTTGAAAACCCGCCGCCCACCCGCATTATCCGCCGCCATGTCCGGTAACACTTTGCTACAACTTGATTTACCCGGGATCCCCAAGGTTCGCAGCGGCAAGGTCCGCGAAATGTTCGACCTAGGCGATCGCCTCCTGATGGTCGCGAGCGACCGCATCAGCGCCTACGACGTCGTGATGCCCAACGGCATCCCGCGCAAGGGCGAAGTTTTGACTTTGTTCTCCCATTTTTGGTTCGACCGCGCTGCGGATCTCGTCCCGAATCATCTGTTAGCCAAAGCCGACGAACCGCTTCCGGAAGCCGTGCAATCTCACGCCGACCAAATCGGCCGCCGAGCCATGGTCGTGAAAAAAGCCCAGCCACTCGCCATCGAGTGCGTCGTACGCGGCTACCTCGCCGGTTCCGGCTGGAAGGAATATCAAAAGCAGGGCACCGTCTGCGGCATCAGCCTGCCGGACGGCCTCGAGAACTCCTCGCAACTGCCCGAGCCGATTTTTACGCCGGCGACCAAGGCGGAGGAAGGGCACGACGAAAACATCAGCTTCGACGAAGCTGTCAACATCGTCGGCAAAAACGTCGCCGAACAGGCACGCGAATTGAGTATCAAACTCTACGAGCGCGGCCGACATCACGCCGCTGAAAAAGGTATTATCATCGCGGATACCAAGTTCGAGTTTGGCATCTTCGAGGGAGAACTCATCCTGATCGACGAGGTGCTAACACCGGACTCATCACGCTTTTGGCCGGCTGATCTCTACGCCCCGGGCAAAAACCAGCCGAGCTTCGACAAGCAATTCGTCCGCGACTATCTCGAGACACTTGACTGGGACAAAACCCCGCCTGGTCCCGAACTCCCTGCAGAGATCGTTCAAAAAACCAGCGAAAAATACATCGAGGCTTATACGCGCGTCACCGGCTTGGAGTTTTGATCCAGACGCTTTTCCAATAATCCTGATCACTTGGCCAAAAGAAACTCCAGCACATCTCTGAAGTCCTCCTGAGTAATCGCTTGGCCAAATGCCTCCGGCATGAGGGAGCGCGTCGTTTCTTCCTGTGCCACGATATCGGCCTTTGCGATGCTGCTCTCCGCGCCGGCCAAGTCGGCAAACACGATCGACTGGCCGACTTCGCGCCGTTTCAGCCCGATCAACGTCTGCCCATTTTTCAGTTTCACGATCGAGTAGCGAAACGCCACATCAACGTTACGATTGGGATCGAGAATGTCCTCGACCAACCGCTCAACGCCTCGGTTGCCGATACCGTCCAACTGCGGGCCTATATTGCCTCCCTGCCCGCCTTTTTGGTGGCATGCCCCGCATAAGGTGGCAAAAGTCGTCTTGCCTCCCACTGCATCACCACCTGCTTCGCGAAACGCGGCCACGCGCTCGGCGATGAGCCGTTCGCGTTCAGCGTTTGGCTTGGACAGGCCGGCGGTGAGCGCCGTCACTTGCCGGGCCGCTGCCTTTGGGAAACTGTTTTTAACCTGTGCATCAAGCAGCAATCCGGCCGGCGCCTGGCCGCTTACCACCGCTCCAAGCAGCGCCTTGGCCCCGAGCCGGTTTCGGGCCAGCGCACGGGCAAACTGCAGTTGCAAGTCGGCCGGAACTTGGCCAAGTGCCTTGGCCAGACGGCCGCGAACGACCGGCAAGTGCGCCCCACCATTGGCCACGGCCAGTCGTAGCGACTCCGGCTGGTTGCGATCCTCGAGGATCGCCGCAACGTTGGATTGCTGGTTCTCGGTGCCATGGCCGAGGATGGCTGACACCGCCATCTCACGCGCCGCAGTGACAGCTAACGGATCGGTGGCCAAGCGCGTGGCGCCATCGAGCGCCGCCGCTAGTTTCAAGTCGCGAACAATCTGTGCGGCAGCCATCTGGCGCTTAGCCAGGCGGCGCGGCGCCATCGTTGGCAGCGGCGCTATGGGCGGCAAAAATCCGCCCGCCGCCACCCAGTCGGAAGCTTCCGAGGTGTCGCGATCGACGATCTCGAAGCGCGCGCGCCGCCCGGCAAACGTCGATAAATCCCAAACAATTTCCTCCGCGATCTCGCCGCTGGAACACCCGGTTTTTTTTAGTATACGACCACTCCCTACCTCAACGAGCTGCACATATTTTTTTCGGTTCGGTGGCTTGCCCGGCAGACCCCCATAGCCAGCGAGCAAAAAACGTAACCGGCCCGGCACCGCAAATTCCAGAGAGCGCAGCACACCGGTCAAGCGTTCGCCGCCCGGCGTGGCACTGCTGAGAAAATCAGCATGCCTGAACAATTCGAGATCGATGCTGAACCGCGCTACGCCGAGCCACGCAAAGGCGGCACCGGTGTCGCCGTCAACGACCTCAAGGAACACCTCGCGTGGCCGGTCGAGTTGCCATCGCACCGGCACGCCAATGTCGTTGCGCGGCGGGTGAACCCGGTGCAGTTCGTCGCCGGTCTTGGCATCGACGAGGCGCACAAAATTCTCGTCGTGCGCAGGATCGTTAGGGTAGCCGCGATGGCCATTGATGAAAAACGTCAATTCATCCGGCATTGCAAATGCCACAGAGCGCAGCACGCCGGTGAGCGACTCACCGCCTGGCGGCAGGCTGGTAATATAATGAATGCCGGTGACGCCGTCGCTCGAGGCGCGCACCTGCGTAACCCACGGGCTGACGGTTGGGTGCGCGTGGTGCGGGTGGTTTTCCCACCTTGGTTTGCTGACCAAGATGTTGCGCGACTGCACGACCCACGGGATGTCTGACGGCGGCACACCCTTGGCCGGCTCGGCGACCCATTGTATCCCCACCGCCTCGTTGGCGGCGAGCAGTTGCCGGGCGAGATTTTCCGCCCAATCGAGCACCCCCTGCTCGGGAACCAGTCCGCGCTGGATAATGCCATCATTGATCGCAAGCAGGAGCTCGGCCTGAAAATCAGGGTCGGCGGCGAATTGCTTTTGCATCACGGCAGCCAAACGTTCGAGCCCCTCTGACGGGGCGTTGCGGGCGATGTGGCGCAGGTAGGTGACCAACTGGCTACGGTCGAGGTTGGCATTTTCGAGGCTTCCTAACATCAGCGAACCGGCGAATGGCGAGTTGACGGAGAGCACCACGCTCATGAGATGGCGGAGTGCAGCGGGATCGTCTTTAAGATCGGCAAGCTTAGCAGGATCATCAACAGCGTGGAGGTTGTTTCGCAGCGCAATGCGCAGCGCG
>CAJWPV010000224.1 GCA_913045395.1 uncultured Verrucomicrobiota bacterium
CATGGGCCATTGCTTTTCGGAGATGGTCTCTGCAGTTTACCATGCCGCTTGGCCAGCGGGTTACCCCTTGATGGGGATGCCATCAGCGCTTGGCCATTTGCAGCGCATTCAAATTCAAGGCTCTAAAAAATGCAAGAATTAATCCATCATGAACTAGATATTATCGTAGTTCCATTGGTAGCTCTCCCGGCCGTTGATTCTATCAGGAGGCGGACCGGGCGTAGTCGAACATTGCCACGACGTTTTCCTCCGGTGTTTCCGGGGGGACCTCGCAACCGGCGGCGAGGATGAAGTTTTCGCCGGCCTCCTCGTGTGCTTTTGCGAAATCAGCGCGAATCTGTCTGGGCGTGCTGTCTTTGATCCCGCGCACCGGGTCGATGTTTCCTGACAAACACTGGGTTGGTCCCGTGCCTTCGCGCACCTCGGCCACGGTCTGCAGATAGTCGATGTCCAGCAGGTCCACTCCCAGGTTTTTGATCGCCTCGTATTTGCCCTGGATACTGCCGCATATGTGCAGCCGCACCCGCGCACCCGCATCGTGGATGGCATCGACGATTTTCTTCTCCCTTGGCGCCACCTCATCGGCGTAATAGGTGGGGTTGACGAGTGAGGCCGCTGCGTCGCCGATGCCGATCAAGTTGGCCCCGGCGGCGATCTGGGCCAGAGCGAATTCAATCTCCATTTCCGTCACCCAATCCATCAAATCCCGCGCAAACTCCGGGTTGGTGACCGTCTCCAGCATGATCTCATTGATGCCACGGAGATCTGATGCTTGTGCCATGGGTCCCTCCACCCAACCTTGGATGGGGATAGTGTCGCCTACAGTTTTTTTATACAACTCTATGGCCTTGATGCGCTCGGTCATCAAGCCACCACCGTGGGGGTCCGGGCGTTTTAATGTCAACAGGTCGGTCGGTTCCTTCAGCAGATGGTTGCGACAGGCCGGCGGCTGGTTGTCGTAGTACTCCAGTTCGGCGCCGCAGTCGGCCGCCTCGGCGAATGGCTGGCAGCAACAGGATACCAGATCGATTCCGTACCGCTCTACCATCGCCAGGTTGCCATCCACCAAGATGCGGTGGTCTCGGCAGAAATTGTCGTACCGTTGACCGATCAAGTTGCCGGCATAAGTCATGAAGATGGGCAAAGCCGGCAGTTGATCCACCGGTTTGCCATCAAGCCTTGCCCAAGTTCGCTCAAGTGAAGTCATCCCGTGTACTTTGTCGCCGGCGGAAAGTAGGCCAGCGCCGGGGCCGAGACCAGCCCTGATTGATTGCCCTTGGCGCTTGGACTGGTTGCGGCAGTTGTTGAAATTGGCCTTGTCGCCGGAGGTGTTCCCCCGATAGAAAGTGTGCGTGAGAAAACCGATTGAGACGCTGGCAATTTATGTTTCCGAGGGACACAATTTCCGCGGCCACCACGGTGGAGTACCGGGGACGCACCCGATCATCGAGTGTGAGAGCGCTGAACTCGTCGCTGGCAAGGGGATCGTCGGGGATCGGTATTTTGGCTTTAAGGAGGACTACAAGGCGCAGGTTACCTTTTTTGACCAAGCTGTTCACAATGAGGTATGCCGGGAATTTGGAGCGGGGCTTTTGCCGTTGGGATACCGTCGCAACGTGCTGCTCTCCGGGGTGGATTTAAACACGCTGATCGGCAAACAGTTCGCCATCGACGGGATGGTATTTCAAGGTACCGAGGAATGCGTTCCCTGTCATTGGATGAATGACGCGATGGCACATGGCGTGGAGGATTTCCTGAAGGGCCGAGGCGGACTACGGACCAAGGTTATCGAGGGCGGTACACTCAGGGTCGGGCCCGGGACAATCGAGATACTTGGTTCAGAATAACCTGTTGCCTTCCTTCAGCGTCGGCCTCGGTGTTGCGATGCAATGGGTCTTACTGGTGGAATTAGTGGGATGGGTTTTCGTGTGCGGCATGGAGACGCCAGAAGCGGCGTCCATTGGTGCTGCCATCTGTTTTATCTCTCTTTTGATCCTCCGAGGGTGACGCTGATGCCGGAAAAGGGGTCAGTTCTTGTTATTGACAAGTAGCAGATGCTCGTCCCCAACCCTCGTCTTGTCCTCATCCTAAAACAAAAGGGTTGGTGCGGCGCCTGGCCACACCAACCCCTGGTCACTCATCGAAAGCACGCCTACTGACCGGGCGATTCACCGTCGCCGGTGTTGCCCCGTTTTGTGGGACGTTGTCTTTCAATGTCGGGCACATAACCAAGCTGCCTGTAGAGATCACTGTCCGAGCCGAAATTTGGCGAGGCTTTCACCCCGGCGATGACCCGGTTGATGGTCTTTTTGGCGCCATGATCGGCAGTGTTGCGACGGGCGATGGTCCCGCTCACGTCACCCCGGAGACGCTTCAGGTTTGCACGCTCGGCAACCACCGGCTCAGTGGCGGCCTTGAACTCCTCGAGCGTCATGCCGCCGAGGGGTTCGCCGGGAGCGACCGCCTCCCATTCCTGCACCACGAGGTCCCGCCATTGGCCGGTGTCGCGATATTGGTTGGAATCGCGTTTCCGCCTCGGCTTCCGTGGAGGCTCACTGGGAGGTGGCTCCGGGACCTGTGGTGGCTTGGCCACAGGCGCGTTGGTTGATGTTTCGTTATTACAACCGCCGTTCGACTTATTCCGAACAGTAATTGTAAGCGCTTTCGGGTCATCTTCTGTAACCCGAACCTGAACATTATCTATAAGATCGTTCATACCATCCTTTACAGTTGGTTTTTCGAAATGGGAAAAAATATTTTCGTTTTTTTAGACGAAAGTCGGGATCGGAGCCAAAATCGCCCATTTTATTGGGTTTTTGTGTAAAAAGTTTTTTAGAGAAAATGACGTGCAAGGCAGTTTGCACGAAACGCAGACGCGATTGCGTAGTGCGAAAAGTGGATTGCGTAAGGTGAGAAGTCGGTTGCGTAGCGTGAGAACTGGATTGCGTCGTGCGCAAAGGCGTCTGCGTTGCGCGAGAAGCGGTGTGCGTTTAACGCGAAGGTGAATGCGTAGCGTGAGAAGCAGTTGTCGCGTTACGACAAGTCGTCAGCGTTTTGGATTCCTAGCTGTTATCCCGAAGGGAATGAAACGGTGCGACCCAAGGTAGAAACCGTTGGTTTCAACCTTGGGCTTTAACGTGGAATCCCGTTGGGGTTTTCCATGCTTCGCTCTGCGGCCCTCCCCGTCTATGCGAACTCTGCGTTTAACCAAGCGCTTGGCCAAGCGGGTGCTTCAACCCCTATTTGATGATCCGCTTGATGAGGCCCAGGCCGACTGAGTCGGTGGGGGGGTATCGCTTGGGGATGTCGAACAGATTGGTTTGACGGAAGAGGCTTTTCTTGTTCGAGAAAGTCTCGAACCCAGCGCGGCCGTGGTATCGGCCGTAGCCGCTGTTGCCGACACCGCCAAACGGCAGATCCGCCCTGCTCAGGTGGACAGTCGCGTCGTTGATGCAAACGGCGCCGGAGGAGGTGCGGGACACGATTTGCCGCTGGAACTCCTTGTCCCGTGAGAAAATGTACAGGGCCAGCGGCTTTGGTTTCCGGTTGATGGCCTCGATGACCTCGGGCAGTTCGTCAAACTCGACGACCGGCAGGATGGGGCCGAAGATTTCCTCGTTGCAGATTGTTGCCTCCCTAGGGCAGTACTGCATCAGGGTCGGGGCGACGTACAATGTTTCCCGGTCGCTCTCGCCGCCAAACAATATCTCGCCGTCGTTGAGGAATCCGGTGACGCGATCGAAATGCCGTAGGTTGATGATTCTCCCGTAGTCGTCGCTCTGCGCCGGGTCGGGGCCGTAAAATGTGGCGACGGCT
>CAJWPV010000225.1 GCA_913045395.1 uncultured Verrucomicrobiota bacterium
CCCGAGGGTACTCTGTGGCACGATGGTTCGCTTTATGTTGCCGCGCCGCCGAGCATCTGGCGGCTGACGGATACCGACGACGACGGCGTGGCAGACCAGCGCGAGGAATGGTTCGAGGGCAAAACGCTTACCGGCTGCGCCAACGACCTGCACGGGCCGTACCTTGGACGAGACGGTTGGGTCTACTGGTGCAAGGGGGCGTTTGCCGAGCAGCGCTATGCGGCGTACCGCGGCGGCGAGCGTGTCACGAGTGCCGCGCATATTTTCCGGCGACACGTATCGGGTGGCGCGCACGAACCGGTGATGGTTGGTGGGATGGACAACCCGGTGGACGTCGTCTTTTCGCCGAGCGGCGAGCGGTTTTTTACCACCACATTCTTTCAGTATCCCGCCGACGGCCAACGCGACGGCTTGGTGCACGCCGTTTACGGCGGCGTCTACGGCAAGCCGAACGGCGTGGTCAATAGTCACCCGAGCACTGGCGATCTGATGCCGGTAATGACACAACTCGGCCCGGCTGCGCCATGCGGCCTGGAGCTTTATGAGTCGGCCGTGTTGGGCAGCGGCTTCACCGGCAACCTGTTCTCCTGCCAGTTCAACCTCAACAAAGTGCAGCGGCACGTGCTGATTCCAGACGGCTCGACGTTTCGCACGGAGGATTCCGATTTTCTGGCCACGACCAACTCCGACTTTCACCCGACCGACGTGATTGAGGATGCCGACGGCAGCCTGCTCGTGCTCAACACCGGCGGCTGGTACAAACTCTGCTGCCCGACGTCGCAGTTTTGGCGTCCGGAAGTTTTGGGCGCGATTTATCGCGTAAAAAAAATCGGCGCCAAGCCGCCGGACGATCCGCGTGGGGCAAAATTGAATTGGCCGAACCTCAGCACCGAGCGCTTGGCATTGCTACTGGGCGACGAGCGGCCAGCCCTGCGGCGGCGCGCCATCGCGGCCTTGGCCAAGCGCGGGGAGGCTGCGGTCCCGTCCTTGAGCAGGCAGTTGTGGCAGGGGCACGAGCGGGCGCGGCTCAATGCCGTTTGGACTCTGACTCGCATTCATGGCGCCGCCGCTCGCCAAGCGGTTCGCGGCGCGTTCGACAACTCGACTCCGAGTCTTCAGCAGGCGGCGACCCACTCGGCTGGACTACACCGTGACGCCGAGGCAGTCGTTGGCTTGATTCGTTTGCTCAAAAATGCTGAGTCGCCGGTGTGTCGTGCGGCTGCCGAGGCGCTTGGCCGGATCGGTTCTGCGAAGGCGGTTGCACCGCTTCTCGCCTTGGCCAACGAGCCGATGGATCGCGCACTCGAGCATTCGGTCACCTTTGCGCTCATCGAGATAGCCCAGCCGGACGCGCTGTCGCTGTCGCGCTTGGAAGGGCGGCCCGGTGCGCTGTGTGTCGCGTTGGTGTCGCTCGACCAAATGGAGGGTGGGAACTTGTCGGCTGCAGATGTGTTGCCGTTACTCCAGTCGGGGGCGGCTGCGCTGCGCAAAACGGCGGAATGGATATGCGAGCGCCATCCCGAATGGGGTGACGCATTGGCCGAGCACTACACGGGGGAGTTGCAAAATGTCAAAACGACCGCACAGAGCCAGGCGCTTGCTGCCCGCCTGGCCAAGCTCGCCACCGCGCCAGCGATCCAGGCCGTGTTGACCAGAGCCTTGACCGATGTTTCCCGCGACAAGGCCGAGCGGATGACTGTGCTCGCGGCGATGGCGTCCGCACCGGTTAATCCCGCACCGGACGGCTGGCTCGATGCGATCGACTCCACCGCCGAACCGCTGCAACCGGCGGCCGTGCAGACGCTCGTGAGCCTACGCTTGGCCAAGCCGCAACGGCAACGTGTCGCCACGATGCTTCGTCGGTTCGGCCGTTCTGCAGCTTTGGGCGATCGGCAGCGCACGCTGGCTTACTACGGGATTCCCGACGGATTGTTGGTCCCGGGCGAGGCGGAGTTTGGCTATCTGCTTGGTCAACTTAGCGCGGGTCGAGCGTTCACGCAGCGCAGCAACGCGGCCAAGGCGCTGGCCGTGGCTAGGTTGACGGAGTCACAGTTGAGCCGACTGGCGAAACAACTCGGCAGCTTGGGAGCTGCCGAGGCGACGGCACTGCTGCCGGCATTTGGAGGGGGTCGAGACGCAACGCTTGGCCAGGCACTGTTGGCGGTACTCAGGCAGGCGAGTTGGTTGCGCGGGCTCGACGATGCAGTGCTGCAAAAGGCCACCGAGGGTTTTGGTAAAACGATCCAGGGGCAGGCGGTGGATTTGCTAGCCAAGGCTAGGGCGGCCCCGGTGGATCAAACCAAGCGCCTGCGGGAGTTGGCCGACCGGTTGCCAGGCGGCGATGCGCTCCGGGGCAAGGCGGTGTTCCGCGGACCGAAGGCTGGTTGCTCTATCTGCCACTCGATGGCGTACCACGGAGGCCAGTTCGGGCCGGACCTGACGCGGATTGGCCAGGTGCGGAAAAAGATGGACCTGCTTGAGGCGATTGTTTTCCCGAGTGCCAGCCTCGTGCGAAGCTACGAGACCATGCAGGTGAGTATGGGTGGAGGCGATGTGCTGGCCGGCATCATCCGGGACCAGGGCGCGGGGCATGTTTCACTCGGGATCTCCCCGGAAAAAACGACCCGGATTGAGCGTGGTAACATCAGGAATATCGAACCGCTCAACATTTCACTAATGCCGGCCGGGATGGATCAAGTTTTGACCCTGCAGCAACTCGGCGATCTCATCGCCTACCTCGAAGCCAGCCGTTAACGGCTTAAAAGCCGGTGAGGTTACGGGTGCATTCCTTGATGTGCGGATAGCGCTTAGCCTCGATGGCGTAGTAGGCCTTGAGCAGATCCACCTCAAGGTCGATGTCGTCGCGGATTTTTTGCACGGGCCAGTCCACGTATTTTTTGTAGTCGACCTTGGCCAGCGACTGGCAGTCGGAGATGAAGCCTAGTCGTACAGCGTCTTTGAATACATCCAGATCCTCATCGGTGAACTGGTAGTTCTTGGGGTAAATGTATTTGGTGAGAAAAGCGAACAGGCGCTCTTCGGTTGTGGTGACGCGATTGCTGCTGCCCATGGTGAACCCGAGCACGAACGCCTCGTCTTTGATCATTACGCCGCGTCCGAGCAGGATGTGGATATAGTCGTGCGTCTCGAGATTGGTCGCGCCATGAAAGATGTCGATGCCCGGCAGGTCGTACTTCGGGTTTTCAACAAGTTGAATGATTAGTGGCACGTCCTCCTGCTCGAGGCCGAACTCGTCGAGTTGGGAATACGCCTGCTGGAGTGTGAGATCGGTGGTCGAGAGCGGGATAAACCAGTTTTTAACTTTTTCCTCTGTGGTCATAAGCTTGATACTCTGGCGCGGAGCCTGGTGGATTATTGGTGGAAATGAAAGGGCAAAGCCCCGCACCGGGCGGGGCCTTGCGAGTTCCGGGGATGGAGGCCAATCGCACCCCGTCACAATTTGAACAAACGGATGCCTAGGGCGAATCCGTTGCTGCCACCGTGAATTGTTGCACTAACCAAACCTTCACCGTGGCGGCGTTCTGAAGTTGACAGGGCACACCACAAAAGCGTTCAAAATGAATTTAATTTGAGCCCAAATCTATTATTTTATGACATTCCGACGGTTGATAGAATATGGATGGATGATCTGGGTTTGCCCCAATAAGTGTCATTATAATTTGACGAAGCCAAGGCCGGCTTCGAGGAATGTCTCAAGATCGTCCATGGTGATGGTCCAAGTTTGGCCTACAACGAGCAATGTGATCACTTCGCCTTGAACTCTCCACCGGAGGGCTGGGCTGGTGA
>CAJWPV010000226.1 GCA_913045395.1 uncultured Verrucomicrobiota bacterium
CTGTACGAGATGAAGCAATTTCAACCGCGCTACAACTCGCCGAACTTGCTGTTCCGTAACGAGGGCCGGTTGCGATTTACGGATGTTGGCGAGGAATTCGGGTTTGCGCATGATGGGATTACGTATGGTCTTGGGGTGGCGGACTTCGACAACGATGGCGATCTCGATCTCGTGACCAACAACCTCAACGAGTCGCCCTCGCTCTATCGTAACACTTCGCAGGAGCCTCGCATTCAGGTTCGCTTGCCGGGCGGCGTGGGCAGCAAAGTTCGGTTGGTGGGGCAGGGTGGAACAACGACGCGGGAGATTGTTTCCGGTGGCGGCTACCTTAGCAGCGACAGCGGCGAAGTTGTGTTTGCGGCGGGTGTTGCTGGCCAGTCGGAGATGCTGGTCGTGGAGTGGCGCGATGGAACGAAACCCACGCGCATTGAGCGGCCCGGCGTTAACTCGATTTACACCGTGATCAAACCCAACTTGGTCAGGCGATTGGTCAGGCCAGAAGTAACTAAAACAACTCCGATGTTCCGTGAACTCCCGGATGCCATTTCGTTTCGACACTTTCCGAACTTGGCCAAGGACTTTGACGAGAACCCGTTGCTCTTCAAACGGTTCAGCACGGCGGCCCCGGCGATGTTGTGCCGCGACTTTGACAATAATGGACGACTGGACTTCGGTTTCCAATTGGCTCGCAGCGCAGGGATCCAAGTATTCCTTAATCTGGACGGTGGCAATTTTCGATCGGTTACTTCCCGGTACAACGATCCGTCCGGGTTGATGGGCAACGCTGGTTGGCTGGATGGCTTTGCGGTCATCGAGGGTAAACCGAATTATGTCGGAGCACTCAACAAAACAATTCCGGCGATCGAGTCGTTGACTCAACCGGCGGCACTGACGTTGCGTGGCGACATGGATGGCGATGGAACTGCAGACGCGATTTATATTACGCAGAACACCCTGAACGACCATCCAGCCGAAAGTCGGGCGATTGTGTTGTTGAATCAATCGGGATCGTTTCAGCGCGCAGTCGATTGGGAGCAATCGCTCGTTGCGCTTGGCCAAGTGACCAGTGCGGTGTTGGTTGACATGGATGAAGATGGCGACACAGACCTGCTGGTGTCACGTGAGTTGGGGGCTATCGGCCTGTATCACAATCGCGGCGACCGTTTCGTTGATGTCAGTGAGGCGTTTGGGATGCTCGAGTTTGTTGGCTTGTGGCAGGGCTTGGCCGTGGGGGATTTCGACAACGACGGTCGTGTCGATTTTGCCGCAGGTAATCTCGGGCGCAACAGCCCGTTGGAACTCTACCCCGACGGTCTTGTCCACTTGGGAAGAGGAGGAAAATCGCGAGTTTCACTGTATGCCATCAAGCGCGGGAGCGTGCATCTGCCGGTTGATGACATGGACCTGTATGCCAACGTTGTCGACCGTGCGAGATTGCCGGCAATGTATCGACAGTTTTCAGACATCGACTTGGCGAAGGTTTTGGATTCATTCGACGGACTGAGGCGTACTCGGCTGAACTGTTTTGAGACGTCAGTGTTCCTGAACCGCGGCGGGAAATTCGAGCGCCGGGCATTGCCGCATCCGGCGCAGTTCAGTCCGACGTCCGGCATCAACGTGGCTGACTTCGACAACGATGGCCGCGAGGATCTGTTGTTGAGCCAAAATCTATATTCTCTTCGACCGGACTGGGGGCGGCTGGATTCGAGTGCCGGGATGATCCTGATTGGCCAAGGCGATGGCCGGTTCGAGCCAGTGATGGCCGGTAGTAGTGGTTTGGCCATCCTCGGTGACAGCCGGAACGCCTCGGTGGTCGATTTCAATCGCGACGGCCGAACCGATATCGTCGCGACGCAGACGCTTGGCCAAACGCAGGTCTACCTTGGCCAGGCCGGGAAGCCGGGGATTCGGGTTGGATTTGCAGCGAACAATTCATTGGCCCGGCGCCTGGGCGCTCGGGTTCGCCTGGTTTATCCGGATGGCTCCATGTCGCCCCGACGTTGGTTTCATTCTGGCGACGGGGTGATGGCCCAGTGTGCCCCTGAGCAGGTGTTGGGCTTTGGCCAGCGACCTCAATCGATTCAAATTGAGTGGTCCAATGGAACAAAAAAGGCTATTCCCATCGCCTCCGACAAAAATAACTACGAGGTGCCGTAAATGCCCGTTTTCTCGGGCGTTCACGGTCCGGGTTTGGCAGGTCGGGTGCATCTCAGACAGTATGCTATTGTTTTGATTTAAGCACTTGACTGTAAGTCAGTTTACTTGGACTGTCTCCACCCGCTTCCAGATCTTGGAATCAAAAATGACCATGAAATCACGAATTACAGGTATTGTTGTCGGTGCTATGGCACTGATTTTTTGCTCCACTGCACAAGCACAGAACGGAGTTGAACCCCGTTACGAACGATATAATGCGGACAGGAAATCCATTGAAGTCGATGGTGACCTGTCTGATTGGGCTGGAGTTTCCTTCATTGAACCTCGCTTTGAGGCAAGTGATAATCGCGAGACAGGCAAGGGTAATTCGACCATAGGTGATGTCACCTATTCCACATTCGCTGAATATAACGGTGGCACATGGAGTGGTCCTGATGACCATACGACATTAACCGCCGTGGCTTGGGACCAGAATGGTCTCTATCTCGGAATCATTGTTACCGACGACGAGCACGAGCACGCGGCCGGCAATGCCTGGAATGGAGACGGTGTCCAGATGGGGTTGACTGATCCGGACCGTTCCGCCGTGACCCACCTGTATAACTATTGCATTAAGGACGGCTACGAGAGTGGGAAGGTCTACAAGAGCGGGGATGCAGGGATCATTGCGGACCAGGAAAGAGGGCCGGGCAACTACACCGTGGCCATGGTTCGTGATGACGCCAAAAAGACGACCATCTACGAGGCGCTCTTTACCCCGGATTCATTTGGTTTTGCCAAGTTTGAAGTGGGACAACAGTTTGGGTTTGGTGTCTGTGTGAACGACGGTGACAAGGACACGCCCGGCCAGAAAGGCTGGGGTGGTTGGGGGCCGCACATGATCGTGTTTGGCAAGACCGCCCCGGACGCGGCGTTGGTGACCTTGACGTCAGCGGAAGTGCTGGCCTCGTTTGAGACCGACTTCTCCGACGGTGAAATTCCGGAGACTGCAGAGCTCTTTGGTGTGGCAGAGATTGGTCCTGACGAGTTGGATGAATCGGATGAGCCCAATGAGTTTTTGCACGTGACCGATGCATTAAATGGCCAGAATGGGTCGATGAAGATTCAGGATATTACTGATGGCAGAACCTTCAAGGAATTTGAGGTGGGGTTCCGTTTGTACATTTCCGACAGTACCTGTTGTGGGAGTGATGATGACTGGAGTCCTGCTCACCGTCCTGCAGACGGGTGGAGTCTAAGCATTGGGAACGAGCTGCCGGATACGATTGCATTGCCAGAGGAGGGAACCGGGAGCGGTATTCGAATCTGTTTTGATACATGGGACAGTGGTGGGGGAGAGGCCCCTGCCATTGACGTATGGAATGGAGTTGAGGGAGAAGTGGGCGATGGAAGTCAGGATTCATGGAGCGGTGGTCTGTTTGTCCGCCAGAAATTTGACGGTGTGACCTCTGCCACGGCAGAGGAAAAATTCACGGATCCCGACACGGGAGAGTTTGTGTTCATGTGGACGCACG
The DNA here is from genome assembly GCA_913045395.1 of uncultured Verrucomicrobiota bacterium. Lineage (GTDB taxonomy): Bacteria > Verrucomicrobiota > Verrucomicrobiia > Limisphaerales > UBA1096 > UBA1096. Next base: position 3,672 of record CAJWPV010000226.1, read on the forward strand.
GAGAGTGGGTTGACTTCAGCCTCAAGGTGTACTCTGGTCGGATCGTCATCAACTACAAGGGATACGAGATGATCAATGAAGAGCTGCCGGCGGGTTGGCCGGCGTTGACGGCTCCGCAGTGGTTGTTTGCCGG
>CAJWPV010000227.1 GCA_913045395.1 uncultured Verrucomicrobiota bacterium
CGGGATTGGCCAAGCCTATAAGTGCAGCTGCGCCGACGCGCCGGGCAACAAGTACTTTGATCCGGTGATTCGCCACAACGGTTCCTTTGTAAAAACCAAGGGCTTTTGCACGGACCTTTTCTTCACCTCCGCCTTGGGTTGGATTAAGTCCAAGAAGGATGGCGACGCGCCGTTCTTCGCATACATCACCACCAACGCGCCGCATGGTCCTTTTATTGCACCACCCAAGAACACCAAACGATTTACCGACCTCGGCTTCGCCGACAAGCAGGCGGGCTTTTACGGAATGATCGAAAACATCGACGAAAACATGGGGCGCCTGATGGGCAAATTGGCCGAGTGGAATCTCTATAAGGATACGATTGTGATTTTCATGAGCGACAACGGCATGACCGGTGGCGGCTCAGGCAGGCTCGGTCAACCGGTGGCCAAAGGATACCCCTTCTTCAACGCCGGCATGAAGGGCCTCAAAGGCAGTGCCGATGAAGGCGGAGTGCGCGTGCCTTTCCTCATGCGCTGGGACGGTCATTGGAAAGCCGGGCGCGACCTCGACACCGTGAGCGCGCACATTGACGTGCTACCCACTTTTGCGGCCATAGCGGGCATCGAGACGTTGCCAAAAAACCAAGTCGAAGGCCGCAGCTTCCTCCCGCTGCTTACTGGTGAAAAGAAAACACTCTCCGATTCTCGTTATCTCTTCACTCACAAGGCCCGCTGGAAGACCGGTGCTGAGCCAAATGATTTTCAGTGGAAAAACTTCGCTGTCCGTAACCAACGTTATCGTTTTGTCGGAGGCGGCACGGCAATAAGTGTTTCCGAACGGCAACGGAAAAACGGGGTCTCTCCAAAGGATGCGCTCTTCGACATGTTGAAAGATCCAGGACAGAAAACAAACATCATTGATCAACACCCCGAGGTAGCCGAAAAAATGCGGGCCGCTTACAGCAAATTCTGGAAAGAAGCCCGCCCACTGATGGTCAACGAAAACGCCCCGATGTCCCCCACCCGCCCCTTCCACGTGTGGTACGCCGAGCAGATGAAAAACGGCGGCATCCCCGATTGGAAAGCCCCGAAGCTCTAAATTAATTCAACGAACCCACAAAATATTTCAAACAATGAAAACAACAAAACTCTGCGTCCCTCTGTGCCTCTGTGCCCTCTGCGTTTTCATCACAGCCACACCGGCGCTCATCGCCATCAAGCAGACCAACTTTATCTTCTTTCTGGTGGACGACATGGGCTGGGCAGACATCGGGGCGAACGGCAGCACGTTCCACGAGACTCCTAACATCGACCGCTTGGCTAAGAGCGGCATGCGCTTCACGCAGGGCTACGCCGCCGGCTCCGTCTGCAGTCCGACACGCGCGAGCATCATGACCGGCAAGCATCCGGTCCGGGTCGATATCACCGACTGGATCCCCGGCCAACCCAACCGTGCGACGAATCCCCTACTGCATCCCGAGGACCGCAGCCACCTTCCGCTCGAGGAAGTTACCCTCGCCGAGGTGCTCAAGGACCATGGCTATCAGACATTCTTCGGCGGCAAATGGCACTTGGGCGACAAGGGCCAATGGCCGACAGACCAGGGTTTCGACATCAATATCGGAGGCCACGATCGCGGGTCGCCACCCGGCGGTTACTACTCACCGTGGAGCAATCCGGCGCTCAAGGCCAAGCGCCCCGGCGAATACCTCACGGAGCGCCTCACCGAGGAGTCTGTCAAATTCTTGGAAGAGCGCGACAAGACTAGGCCGTTTCTTCTCTACCTCTCCTACTACAACATCCACACCCCGATTCAGGCTTACAAGAAGCACATCGACCATTATAAAGCCAAGGCAGCCAAGGCGTTCGAGGGCAAAACACCGACCGAGCCGGAGCATGACGGCATCAACCGCACGCGGCAGGACAATCCCGCCTTGGCCTCGATGGTGGCCGCCGTGGACGACAGCGTCGGTTTGCTCTTGGCTAAGCTGACAGAACTCAAGCTCGACGAGAGCACCGTCGTCATCTTTTTTAGCGACAACGGAGGGCTCAGCACGCTGAGCAGACCAGGCCCCGGCTGTAATCTCCCGCTTCGCGCCGGCAAGGGTTGGCTGTACGAGGGCGGCGTACGCGAGCCGACGATCATCCGCGCCCCCGGCGTTACGCAGCCCGGCAGCGTGTCGCACAAGCCGATGGTGAGCATGGATTTCTTCCCGACCATGCTCGATCTGGCCAGCCTCCCGCTCCAGCCCAAGCGGCACATCGACGGCCAAAGCCTCATACCCCAGCTCAAAGGCAACGACTCCGGTATGCGAACCTTCTACTGGCACTATCCGCACTACCACGGCTCCGCATGGAAACCGGGCGCCTCCATCCGCGACGGCGACTGGAAACTCATCGAGTTTTATCACTATAAAAACTTCGAGTTGTACAACCTCGCCGACGACCCCGGTGAACGACAAAACTTGGCCAAAGCCAAGCCAACCAAGGCCAAGCTCCTGCGAGCTAAGCTCCTAGCATGGCAAAAGCAAATGCGAGCCAAGATGCCGGTACCCAATCCCGACTACGATCCCAACGCCAAACCAGGCAAGCGCAAGCCCAAGAAAAATCAGTGAGCGAGCTTAATAAAATCGCTTTCCTCGGCACTGGTCTGATGGGTGCGCCGATGTGCAAAAATCTCCTGTCATCCGGACTCCTGCTGACCGTGTGGAATCGGAGTCAGGCCAAGACTGAGCCCTTGGCCAAGCTCGGAGCCAGCGTCGCCGACTCACCCCGGAGCGCCATGGCCGATGCCGACGTACTCATCACCATGCTCTCCGATGGGCCGGCGGTGTCGAATGTGATATTTGCCCAAGGCGCAGCCGAGGCCATGCGCGAAGGTACCACCCACATCGACATGAGTTCCATCGGTGCTGACGAAGCCATTGAGCATGCCAGGCGCCATGGCGAGAGGAGCGTACGCTATCTCGACGCCCCGGTGTCCGGTGGCACCAGGGGCGCAAGCGCCGGCGAACTGGCCATCATGGCCGGCGGCGACGCGGAGACCTTCGCGGCGATGCAACCGGTCTTTGCGACACTTGGCCAAGCGACGCACGTGGGACCTAACGGCTGCGGCCAATTGGCCAAGCTCGCCAACCAAATCATCGTCGCCATCACCATCGGCGCGGTAGGCGAGGCGTTGATTCTGGCCGGTGGCGGCGGAGCAGACCGAGCGAAAGTACGCGAGGCGTTGCAGGGCGGCTTTGCCTCAAGCCGGATTCTTACCGAGCACGGCCAGCGGATGGTTGATCGCGCCTTCGAGCCGGGCGGACCGGCCAAGTTTCAGCTCAAGGACCTACACAACGCCCTCAAAGCCGCCGACCGCCTTGGCCTCGACCTGCCCATCACCAAGCTGCTTCACGGGCTCTTCGATGCCATGGTACAAAGCGGAAAGGGAGACATGGATCACAGCGGCCTGCTTACCCACTTGGAGGCGTTGAACAACATCACCGGCAACTGACATGAAAATAATCATTACCGGCGGAGGCGGATTTCTGGGTTCACAACTCGCAACAATGTTGCTAGATCGCGGCGAACTCACCGGCCCTTCTGGCGGCCAGGAGCCAATCGAGGAAATAGTGCTGATCGATGCGCGCTTCCCTATGCCGAAGAACGACCCACGGGTGCAGCAAATCGTCGGTGACATCAGCGAACGCGACGTGATCGACTCGGCGATCGTCGACACCGAAAACTTTTGCATTTTTCATCTCGCCTCGATGGTGAGCGGCGAATGCGAGGAGCGCTACGACGATGCCCTGCGGGTGAATCTCGACGGCGGC
>CAJWPV010000228.1 GCA_913045395.1 uncultured Verrucomicrobiota bacterium
CTCGAACGCGGCCTGGCCCGCCTCGACCGCTTGGCCAATTTCACCCGCCGTCGCAGCGCTGATTTCGGCGAACGATTGCTCGGTCGCCGGGTTGGTGATGTCCAGGCCGTCGCCGGAACCGTCAAGCCACTTGCCATTGATTAGAAGTTGGGTCGGAAACTCACTCACAGTGCTTTCAAAAAAAGTTCCTTCAGATCCTCGTGTTTCACCGGCACGGGGTTGGTTTGGTGGCAGGGATCGAGCCACGCCTGGTTGGCCAGTGTCTCGATGTGCTCCTCCTTTACGCCGACCTCCTCGAGCGACGGCGGCATGCCGCAGCGCCGGATGAAGTCGTCGATGAAATGAATCGTCTGCTCGTCAGCCTCGGCGTCGCTGCACGAGATGACGTCGAGGCCGCAGGCGATGCCAATGCGCCGATAGACGCCCGATTTGCGCCGGGCGTTGAAGCGCATGACATGCGGCAGGCAGATGGCGTTGGCCGTGCCGTGGTGCACGCCGCAAATCGCTGAGAGCGGATGCGCCAGCGAGTGTGTTGCACCCAAATCCTTTTGGAACGCCACGCCGCCCATCGCGGCGGCGACGAGCATGTGACCGCGGGCGTCGATGTCCGGGCCGTCGGCGATGGCGCTCGGCAGCGCGCGGATGATGAGCGCGATCCCCTCAAGCGCGATGCCATCGCACAGCGGCTGGAACACCGGCGAAGTGTACGACTCGATGCAGTGGGTGAGGGCGTCGAGCCCGGTGGCGGCAGTCAGTCCCGGTGGCAGCCCGGTGGTTAGTTCGGGATCGAGAAAGACACACTTGGCCAGGAGTTCCGGGTGAAAGTACATGCCCTTGCTGTCGCCGCCGTCGGGCGTGACCACGCCGCTGCGACCGACCTCGCTGCCGGTTCCGGCGGTGGTGGGGATGGCGATAAAGGGCAGCAACCCGCTCCAGTCGGCTTCCCAGTCGTAGTCGGCGAGTTTGAGCTTCGGCTGTTTGATGAGGATGCGGCAAACCTTGGCGGCATCGAGCGCGCTGCCGCCGCCGAGGCCGACGATGCCATCGCAGCGCTTGTCCAAGGCCAGTCCGGCAGCACCGCGGGTATTGGCCTCGGTGGGGTTGGGCTGCACTTCGGAAAATAAAAACCAGTCGCGATCCGGCTTGCCGGGGAGCAGGGCGCCCACAAGTTTTTTGTAGGCATCGGTGGCCAGCAGCCCAGCATCAGTCACGACCAGCGGCCGGTGAATGCCAAGCGCGAGCAGTGTCTCGTTGAGTTGCGCGATGACGCCCGGGCCGACCCGGGTGTCTGTCGGGAAGTTAAATGAAGATGTCTCCATCCAGATTATTTCAGTTCGCCGCACTCGGCCAGCGCCAGCAGGGCGAAGACTGTCCCGGCGTGGCTGATGTAGTGTCTGCCATCCTTGTAGGGCGATCGGGTAAACCACCGGCCGCTTTCGCGCTGGTGCGTTTTCAGCCAGTTGATGCCGCGGCGAATCGCCGAGTGACTCGACGGCAGGCCTGACTTGCGCAGCGCAAAAACGACAAAGCCTGTTCCGTAGCCGTCGGCCTTGTTGAGAGTCTGAGCGGAACCGTCGTTGCGCTTCCAATCACCCAACCCGGCGGTGGCCCAGCCACCATCGGGCAACTGTAGGCCAAGCAGTTCCTCTTGCCAACGTTGTCGGTCATCATGATTCACCCATTTCGGTAACACGCCTTCGAGCCAAAGCATCATGGCCTTTTGGTGCGGTAGTTCAGCAGGATGATTTTCGAGATAGCTGCGGAGCTTGGCCAAACCGGCGGCGGCTTGGCCGGTTTGCGCGTAATTGCCCGGTGCCTTGGAAGCGGCAATAGCAGCGAGCGTCACGCCGTAATGATCGTCTGACTCAAACGGTCCCCAGCCGCACTTCAGCCAGTCCCATGAGCCGTCGGCGCGTTGGATTTTCCAGGCCTCATCGAAGGCGGCCCGGGTGGTGTCGGTGAGTTTACCACTGGTCGCATCGTCCATGGCGAGCGCGGCCGCGGTGACCACGATGCCCTGTGGTTCCGGTTTCTTCTTTGCCCAGCCATCAACATATTGCTCGAAGAATTTTCGGACGGAAATGTGCGGCGCGGTGTCGGCTTGAAGTTGGCCGCGTGCCATTAGGTAAGCGCCGTTGGTGTGGCAGGTGACGCACTCGCGGGAGCGCTGCCAGTGGAGCGAGGCACGGTCTATGAAGTCCACTGCCTTGGCTACGGACATCTGTCTAGCCAAGGGTTCGTCCGGCGAGTTCGGTCCGGGTGCCTCGAGACTGGTCTCTTGCGTCTCGGCTATGCTGAAAACCGGCGCAACCAGCAGGGCCGTCAGTAGGGCTGGCGAATACAGGTTCATCTGAATCGCTCAGCGGTTCGGCGTGCAAACTTCGGGGATTTTCCCTTCGTCATCCTTGGTTCGCAGCGTTGCCATGATCTTCGCGGCTTCATCGGTGTTCATGTGGTACCATTGGGTAGAATCTGTTCGCCGAACGAACTGGTGAAATTTCCGCTGGGAACGACCCACAAGATTGGGCACGGCATGACCAGCGGCTTTGGCCCGTTCGGCGGCCTCCATTTGCTGCTTCAACTGGGGCGACCACTTTTCAAGGTAGGCTATACGGCGGACCGATTCGTCACCGCACCGGCCCTTGGGCGCGATGACGATGGCGCGCACACCGTCGAACTGGTCGTCGTTGATGCCTTTTATCGGTGGGATGGAACCGATCGGTGTTGTGAACAGTTTCCGCTCACTCTCGTCGTAAAAATATTCCAACGCCTCCCGCTCAGGCGAACTGAAGAGGACAAAAAACAGGATGGCTAAGCCGAATAATAGGCCTGCAAGCCTGAGTTGTTTCTTTTCAGCGGCTTGCATTATCGAGGTGGACTAGGGCGCGCTCGATCAGTGAGGGCTCTGAGGGGCGGACCACCAGCAGGCTGACTCGTCGCACGGGATGAGATTGGGATCAAGAGTTGCGGCGCGACCATCCCCGAACACGTAGTTGGAACTGCCGGCGTGCCGCATCGCGCCGGGGTCGTTCTGGATGAAGCGGTTGTAGCCTGCGGAGTTGGCGTTTCCGAGCTCTTTCCAGATCCACCACTCGTCGTTGGGCCAGCCGCCGATATTGCTGTGGCCATCGCCGAGCAGGATCATCTCAGAGGCTGACTCGACCATGCCCCAGTTGCAGAGGTTGTTCTCGTAGCCAACTGGCCGGCCAAAGGGCGGCTGGGCGCCACCCCTGGTCCAGTGGACATTCACTGCGCCGATGCCGCTGGCGATGCTGATCTCACCGATGCGAAACTGGCCGACGACCGCCGGGTTGCCCTGGTGGTACACGTCCCCCTTTTTGCCCTTCGCATTCTCGGTGGGGCAGTCATAGATCGGCTTGCTCCCGCCGAGGAACATTTGTTTCTTGCGATCCCATTGCGCACCGAGATACCTCATGAGGTAGGGACGCCAGCTCGACTCTCCATTGCCGGAGGCGAGCCGGTCCTGGATGGGGTTGAGCCAGTCTTCGTTGTCGCTCGAGTAGAGCTGCACGGCGAGCCCGAGCTGCTTGTGGTTGTTGAGGCAGCTGATCTTGTGGGCCATGCCCTTGGCCTTGGACAGGGCCGGCAGCAGAAGGGAGGCGAGAATCGCGATGATGGCAATGACCACCAGCAACTCGATCAGGGTAAACCCCAATCGCCGCCGCTGCCCGGCTGGTTGTTTTGTTTTCATGATGTCTTTGGCCAAGCGGGCCATGCTAGTCGCGGATCAGACGATAGTACGCTTCCACCTGGTCGGCAACCTCATTGGCGG
>CAJWPV010000229.1 GCA_913045395.1 uncultured Verrucomicrobiota bacterium
GGCGGCCAAGCGCGGCGGTTCGAACGGAGAACCGAACGATGTCGCGATCATGCGTGAACGGCGACCGAGCACGCTCCCAGTGGAAGGCCAGCGGTTCGCCGGCACGCGGCATCGGGTCGCGATACTCAAGCGCGTTCAAAAACTCCTCGCTGCGCACGTCGCCCGGGGCCGGTAGTTTGTCGGCCTGCAGACTGGCGAGAGCGGTATTGAACGACACATCGCTGACGTTCAGCGAGAAGGTGGAGAAATTGTTTTCGGCGGTGACCGTCTCTGGGCGTGGCGTGTACACGACCGACGGCGTGGGCGGCTTGGCTGGCGGTTTCGGTTCCTTGAGTTTCTCAACTAGTTGTTTTTCCACCCGCTTAGTCTCGCGCAACCGAGACGAGCGACTGGTGGTCTGCGACTTGGGCGCCGTCGCTGGTAGCTTTTTGTTGCCGGCCGCTTTGCCCTCGCGCCGCAGCAGCTCCCGGTTGGCTGTGACGAAAGAATTCGGCTTACGCGTGGTCGGATCATTCCGGCTCTCGTCGTCGTTCTTCTCCGCCAACCGCTGCTGACTGTCGCTCCCGGGCGCCGGCAGGGCTTCGTCGATGGCCACTGTTAGGGACTCGTACTCCCCCACTGGCAACTCGGCCAGCACGTCCTTGTCCCCTTTTGCCCGAGACAGGCTTTGACGGGCGGACTCCCTTGAGGATCGGCCTCGTTGCTTCTGCGCTTGTGCATCGGCGGTTCTTTTCAGTTGCATCGCCGAGAGTTTACGGGCCGCCTTTTGAGGTTCAGATTGTTTTTCAAACATGCGCCCAAGCATTGGAACGTCACCCAACATGAGTGTTTCCGCCTGGCCACTCTCTTTTGTATCTTCATCGACCAGAACAACACCCAGTGCAACCGCCCCCGCCGCCGGTGCCTCGGCCTCTGCCCGGCTTAATTCGCTCTGAAAGTCAAGCGCCTCCGCACCGGATTCATCCCGTTCCAAGCCCTTCTCGAGCTCAGCTGATTTGTCCACAACAAAACCGTGCACGATCTGTTCGTTGAGCGGCTCGCTCACCACCTCGCCGGCGGCGGCTATGCTGAGCTCTTGGCCAAGCTTCACCGACTCGCTCTCGATCGAGTCCAAGGCGAATCGGCCGGAGAACCTTCGGACGTCTTTCGCTCCAAGTTCCTTCCTCGAATCCTGCGTCGCCTGGCCACGCCCGAAGCCATAAAGTTTGCCATCCTCCTCCACTCCCTCGTCGCCATCCACATCAAACCCCAAGGTGGATGTCCCTGCGATCCCGCCGGAAACCGGACCCGCCGCAACTCCGCCATTGGCCACCGACTGCCCCACAGCGAGGCCGTCCGCGTACGCACCGGCGACAAAACCACCCCCTCCCATGCCCATACCGCCCATGCCACCTGGCAACGCCAGTTGATTCCTGCTCTCTCCGGCAACATCCGTGCGGGATGCCCCCCATTGGCGTGCGGTCTCTTCGCCTCGCTGTGGTAGATCCCAGGTCAACTGGCCCTGCCTCCCCAATGCAGCATTGTCACCGGGGTTCAACCCTGCCCGGTAGGCAGACTCATACCGCCAGTTGTCCTTACGGCCGTTGTCGACAATTCCCGCGTCACCCACCAGCGGGGTTGGCGGAGTCATTGATCCCGGCAAGGTAGCTTTCTTGAACGACTCATCCGCCCTCGATCGCTTGGCCTCGGAAACCGAGTGGAGCGAGTCGATGCTTAAACGACCCGTGCCACTCATTGTCGCGGCATCGGGGGACGGGGTGGTAAAGTAGAATTCGGCCGGGCCGCTGGCCGGCTTACCCACCAGCTGCGCGGGTTGCTGTGCCAGGTTTTTTTGGAGCGATGTAACCGACTCCGCGGTTTCCGCTGTGCTGTTCGATTTGAGTTCATTTAAAGATCGGTTGCTTCCCCCATTCTCCACATTCTGCTGAAAACCGGCATACATCCCGTAGTTGGCAAATTCGTCCAGCGACTCGGCGCGATCTTCCGACTGCAACTCCGGCAGTACTAGACCCACGAGCTCTCTCTTCGACTTAATCTGGGAGCGATTACGGCCGCGGCCCTCACTGCGGTCGCCAACCGGCTTGCCCCGGCCGGAAGCCGGTTCCGACCACTGTTCGCCCAGTGCCAATCTCCCGTCAGACGCCTTGCCGCTGATCGTGCCCAATGCCAATCCCCGCGCGGGTGCCACCCCGGTTGCGGCTGTCAGGTGATCCGCCTGGGCAGGCACCGGCGCGGCCTCCTGGACCGACTCATCGTACAGCACCGTGCCCTCGCGATCCTCCACGATACTGTCCGCCAAAAAATCCACTTTGCCACTGATATGACCCTGGAAGAGCGAAGGAGCGCTTTCGGACGACGGCACCGTCTGATCGGTTGCTCTCGTCTCGTTGGCAACCTGCACTCCCCTGACACGGGCATAGTTTTCAACGCCCGCAACGCCCGCCCGCAACTCCTCCTCGGCTTCAACGAGTTCACCAAACTGTTCAGCCGGTTTGCTGTTTGCGGCCACAACCAACCCGTCCTTGGACTTGGCCAAGCGCGGCAGGAGCAACGCGGCGGCGACGAACAGCACCACACAAGCTGCGGCGGCGATGGCCAGCCTCTTGCGGAAATCCAGCCGCACGACCTTGCGCGTGGCCAAGCCGGTGTCGCTCCGGAAAAGTTGCCTTAGTTTATTGCGCCGCTTGCCGGCCAGACGCGGTTTCGGCGAATTGGCCTTTGGCGCTTGGCCAACGTCGAGTGCCTCGTTGAGTAGCGGCAGTGTCTGTTCAATCTCGGCGCAGAACTTGCCCAAGGCGGCGTCGACCTTTAGTTGCTCGCGGAGCTGCTCCTCTTCAAAGGGGCTGGCCTCGCCCAGCAGCATCGCGACGACGCGTGCCTCGAGTTGTTCGCGGGACGGTTTTGATGTGTTTTCGGTTGAGTCACTCATGGATGTATCCGGATTGTTTCAGCGCTGTGGCGAGTTTCTTCAGCGACGTATGGAGAATGTATCCCACGTTGGTCACTGTCAGGCCGGTGCGCTCACTCATTTGTTTGTATGAGAGCCCGTCCTCGAATCTCAGCCTTACAAGTTGCTGACTCCGGTCATCCAGTTGCTCGACGCACGCGCGTGCCTGCGCCACGGCTTCCATCCGCACCAGCCTCTCGTCCGGTGCGGGCGATGTCGGGGGTTCCGCGCCGGGAGTTTCCTCCGGCGAAAAACCGACCGGCACCACCTTCTGCCGCTCACGGTGGTGCGTCATGGCCAGGTTGAATACCGTGCGGTACAACCAAGGCCGCGGCGCGCCCACCTCGGCGTAAGAGCCATGCAGGCGCACGAACGCCTCCTGCACAATCTCCTGCGCCTGCTCCCCGTCCCGTACCATTTTTATGGCATAAGCCAGCAGCGGCGATTCGCATTGGCGAAGCACCTCCTCGATCGCCTCCTTTGTCGGGGCGGTCTTGGCCTTCGGGTCGTCCATTGACCGGGGAGCACCTTTCACACGCATCTGCATGGGAGTCAGCTTTTCTTGCTGTCCTTTCGAGACATTTAACAATGCTCTCAAACCCATGACGTGCCTGATCGTTTTTTATTAGTGGTTAATTAAAAAAACATGGCCCAACAGGGCCATGTCACAATTTTCATGACCGATTTAAAACCGAAACGTTCAAAAGTGAAACGAAAACAGCAGCGCCTAGGCTAGTTGAATCGGTAAGCTACTGGAAGGCGAACCGTTTTCGCGGAACTTTCCATTATTCCAAGGCGTTTGCCTTGGCTCGAAAACCGGGCTTGGTGTCCATTAGGATT
>CAJWPV010000230.1 GCA_913045395.1 uncultured Verrucomicrobiota bacterium
TCCAAGTGCTCCCCCTGCTATGGATCCTCCTGATTACCCAGGGTTGTGCCACCTGGGAGGAAAAGCTGGATCAGCGCGCCAAATGGAAAAAATTCCGTGAGGAAAGCAACCAGTCACCCACCCTTCCGTTCCAGAAATGGCCCCGGGAAAAGTGAGGTTCAGCTCGTTTTAACTAAGTCGCTCATACAAGCATACACTGCCCACTATTGGATTGCCTTTTGCGGTAAGCGTTAAACGGCTTGAAATGCTGCTCCAGAGCAGCGACAGTCTCTGCGCTATGAAGCCTCTTTTTACCTTCCTTATTGCTGTCCTGTTTTTGGCAGGCTGCGGCCAGTCCGACCATCAGCACTCGCACGATGACGGCCACAGTCATGCCGAAGGCGATCATCATCACGCCGAGGGTGATAGCCACGACCACGAAGCCCAGCCGGAAGCGCCTGCTGGTGTCCGCATGGGTACCGGATTGATGACCTTTGACACTGTGCCCGGCTGGGGACTCACCGCGGACGGCAAATCCGCCATCGGCCCGACACATGGCGGCGTGATCGTCGGCAAGGACGGCACGATTTACACCAGCGCCGACAAGGGCGTGATCGCCTTTTCGCCGAACGGCAAAGTGACCCGCGAGTTTCCCGGCGAGCCGTACACCAAACTGCACGACATCGAGATCCGCGATGAGAACGGCACGGAGTATCTTTACGGAGCGCGCAATGCCAACGCGGAGGGAATCAAATTCAACGCAGCCGACGGCAAGGTCGCTCTACGTCTTCCTTTCCCTGATGAGTCCGGTCTCGCCGCGAAACCGTTCAACCCCACCGCCATCACCGTGTCAAACAATGGCAACATTTTTCTTTCGGACGGTTACGCCAGCAACATCATTTTCATCTTCGACAAGGCCGGCAAATACCTGAGACATTTCGGAGCCAAGGGCAATGGGCCGCGACAGTTCAACACCGCGCACGGCATGACGCTCGACACCCGTTACGAGCCGAACCGCCTTCTGATTTGCGACCGCAACCACGAGCCCCGCGGCCGTCTACTGCACTACAGCCTCGAGGGCGAATACATCAACGAAGTCATCGGCGGCCTCGGCATGCCGACTTCCGTTTCTGTCCAGGGGGACTATGTCTCGGTGCCGGACCTACACGGCCGTGTGGTCATCCTCGACAAAACCAATACCATCATGGCCGTACTCGGCCACAACCCGGATCGCAAACAGGGCAGCAAATATGGCATCAAACAGGCGGACTGGATCGAGGGCCTCTTCAGCGGCACCCATGGCTCCGGCTGGGACGCCGATGGCAACCTGTACGTCCAGGACTGGAACGTGGACGGACGCATCATGAAACTCGTCCGTGTGGAGGGTTGAGCGGAACCAAATCTAGCCGGGCTCTAACGGTTTGGAATGGGGCTTGGCTTAAACTCAAACGGCATCGTGTCCGGCACAACGTTCACGCCGGTGGTAAACTTGAACGGGGCCCCGACTCGGCCGGTCGCTTTACCAAGCCGTCCACCTCTCCTGGTTGAGGTGCCGCGCTTAATCGGCTCGGCATAGGTCAACTCTATCATGAACGCTGTCCAGCCTCTTTCCGGCTTGGGCACCTTGGCCAAGTACGTTCCCCTGCTCACCGGACGCAGCTTGCTGCTTGTCCAGGTTTTGCCGGTGGTCTCGATGCGAAAGTCGCGCGTCTTCGTGTTGGTGCATTGCCAAAGCAGCACCTCCTTCGGGTGGACCTCGGTCGTCACCCTGATTGAGCCATCCTCTTGCACGTCCCAATCGTACTCTGGCAGTTTCATCTTGTTCAGAATCGAATTGTAGTAGGCGGCTAGACTGTAAATGGCGTCCGAGCCGTCGAGCGAGTGGCCGGCATTGGGGACGTAGCGAAGATGCTTCTGGCCAAGCAAATTCTTGTAATAAAACTTCCATGAGTCCGGCAGGAAAAACTGGTCGCCTGAGGCGTTAATCAAATATTTTGGCATCGTGTAGCGCTCGAGATATTCGTACGGCTCGATAATCTCGAGCAGGCGCTTGTACTCGGGCGTGTCCTGCCAACCCATGATGCCCATCTCCACATAGTCCCCCACCGCCGGGGCATAAAAACCGTAGGCGCGGTAGTGGTGCTTAAACGATGGGATTACGTTTAGCATGTCGATGACAATCGGCACAATGGCGACAATGCGCTTGTCCACAGCGGCAACGCTCCAGGTTGTCCAGCCGCGCTTGGAGCCACCGGCGGCCACGAATTTGTCCACGACCACTTCGCCGCCTTCCGGCTTGGAGAGAAAATCGGTTACCGTGTCCATCGCGCGCACGACCGCCTTGGTCATCGGCAGGCGTGCCGGCCAGCGCTCGTCGCCAGTTCGCAGATACTTGTCCCATGTGTATGCGATGAGTGAGTCCTCGGTACGTGTACGTTCCTCGCCTACGAATTGCAGTGGCTCATTGGGTACCATTTTGAGTACCGTGACGACTGACCCGGTCTTGGCGGCGATCTGCGCCATGGTGTCGTCACCCTTGGTGGGTGGTTCCTTCCCATTGCTGCCGCCTGCGATGAGGATCAGGCCGGTGTCGTGCTTCACCCTGTGCGGCTTGGCAACGATCATCCAGTGCTTCCACAGCGTGCGGTTGACGTCCTTCTCGGTCAGGAATTTTTGCGACGTCATGCCAAGGATGTACGTGGTGCAGCCATCCCCTTCATATTGCGAAATCAATTTATATTCATAAGCCGCATCCGGCTTGGCCACGTAGCGGTCGAGTGCCGTCTCTTTGGCGGTTGCGCTTGGCCAAGCAGCCCCCATCATCGCCAGCGCAGCAATGGCCCGGAACGTCATCTTTGTTTGTCTCTCTGTCATTGTGTCAAAAAAATCATCCCACCCCAACTCTGTACACCCACGCGGTCGACTGGGTTACGCCCGGGCGATCGTCAATGCAGCAGTTTTCCACAAATGGATCAGCCTTTCAACAGCTTGGCCAAGGTTTCGCCGACAACCTGCGGGTTGGCCTTACCACGGCTGGCCTTCATCACCTGGCCCTTAAGAAAGTTGATGGCGTTTTCCTTGCCACTGCGATAGTCGTCCGCAGGGCCAGGGTTGGAATCGATAGCGTCCTGACACCACTTGTCGAGTTCGCCGCTGTCGCTGACCTGCGCCAGCCCCCTGGCCTCAACGATAGCCGCCGGTGAGCCGCCGTTCTCGAACAACTCCGCAAACACCTCCTGCCCGCCCTTACTGCTGATGGTGCCGGCGTCGATAATCTCGACGAGCTCGCGGATCGCAGCCGGCTCAAACTTCAGCTCGTCAACCGTCGTACCGGTCTCGATGAGGCGCGCCTGTAGATTGTTGATCACCCAGTTGGCGATGGGCTTGGCATTTTTCGCACCCTCGACGGCCTGCTCAAAAAAGTCGCCCAACGGGACGTTGCCAACGAACACATCGGCGTCCTGCGCCGGGATACCGTAGTCGCTCACGAAGCGTTGCTTGCGGGCGAGCGGCAGCTCGACAATGTGCGAGAGCACCTCCGCCAGCCAAGTCTCGTCCGGCTTGAGCGGCATGATATCCGGCTCGGGAAAATAGCGGTAGTCGTGCGCGTGCTCCTTCGTGCGCATGCTCTCGGTTATGGCACCGACGTCGTCCCACCGGCGTGTCTCCTGCACCAGCGTGCCACCGCTCTCGAGCGTCTCGATCTGCCGCGGCACCTCGTAGTTGATCGCACGCCGCACGCCGCTGAAGGTGTTCATGTTTTTAATCTCCACCTTCACG
>CAJWPV010000231.1 GCA_913045395.1 uncultured Verrucomicrobiota bacterium
AAGGCTGCGTTGGCCCGGCTACTACAACGGCGCGCCGAACGGGCTTTGGTACACCACGCCCGAACAGCTGCAGGAAACTTTCGATCTGGCGCTCGAAGCCGGTGTGCAGATTCACACGCACACCAACGGTGACGAGGCCACGGAACTGGTCCTCGACTGTGTGGAGCGCGCCTCGGCCAAATATCCTCGGCACGATCACCGTTTCACTCTGCAGCATTGCCAACTGGCTGACGCGGCCCAGTTCCGCCGCATGAAAGCACTCGGCATGTGCGTCAATCTGTTTCCCAATCATCACTTTTTTTGGGGCGAACAACATTATGCCAAGACCGTTGGGCCCGAACGCGCCCGGCGCATGAACGCCTGCGCCACGGCGCTTCGCGAAGGCGTGCCGATGGCCATCCATTCCGATGCCCCGGTGACACCTTTGGGCCCCCTGTTCACCGCATGGTGCGCCGTCAACCGGCGAACGCCCAGCGGCCGGGTGCTGGGCGAGGCGGAGTGTATCGGTGTGGACGACGCGCTGCGAACCATCACCATCGGCGCCGCCTACACCATGAAGCTCGACGGTGAAATAGGCTCCATCGAATGCGGCAAGCAAGCCGATTTTGCGGTGATCGAGGACGACCCGCTGGAGATCGGTGGCGAGAACCTGAAGGACGTCGATATCTGGGGCGTCGTCCAGGGCGGCCGTATTTTTGCGGCATCCGATATCTGACCATGACGGAAATTCCGGCTGCTCCCGATCTGCCGGTAACCCTGGTCGGTGGTTATCTCGGGGCCGGGAAAACCACACTGATCAATCATCTTCTCAGGCAGGCGGACGGGCTGCGGCTGGCCGTTCTGGTGAATGATTTTGGCGAATTGCCAATAGATGCGGATTTGATCGAGGACCGCGACGATAACGTCATCAGCATCGCCGGGGGGTGCGTCTGCTGTTCCTACGGCAGCGATCTGATGGCGGCGCTTGTGGACCTCGACAAGCTGGTGCCAAGACCTCACCATCTATTGATCGAAACAAGTGGTGTCGCACTCCCTGTTGCCATCGCTCAATCCGTTCAACTGATTGTCGGATACGCCTTTGACGGCATCGTCGTCGTCGCGGATGCTGAGAACATACTGGAACGTGGCCAGGACCGGTATCTCGGCGACACCATCGAACGTCAACTGGTCGCGGCCGATATCGTCCTCCTCAACAAAACCGATTTGGTCAGACCCGAGGAACTCGCCGATACCCGGCGGTGGCTAGCGGAAAAGGCGCCGATCAGCCGCGTGGTCGAGACGGTGAGGGCGGATATTCCCTTGCCGACGCTACTGGGAATTGGCTCCGAACAGTTGAATGGCAATGATCGGGAACCGCGGAGCCACCATCACGCCAGCCATGAAGCCGCCGTTTTTTCTGTCGATCACGCCATCGATCCGGAGCGTTTGGCGGAAATGCTCATTGACCCGAAACTCGATCTCATCCGGACCAAGGGCTTCGTTTTCTCCTCGGACGGCCGTTTGCGCGCCTTGCAAATCGTTGGCCGACGCTGGCAGGTGACGGACGCGCCCGCGACGGCAAGCGGACCTGGCCGTATCGTCTGCATCCGGCACCGGGGCCGCGTCGATGCTGGCGCTGTTTCCCGAATTATCGCGGCCTGCTAGGTCGCCTTTTTTTCCGGGTCACGGGCAGCAAAGCGCCCAGGTGATTTGTTCCGCAAGGAAAAGGCCGAAGAGCGTAGTGGGTCTACGCCCTTCGGCCTTTGACGAAACGGTCGCGCACAAAAAAGACTCTGCGGCACGACCCTTCGGACGGCGCTGTCGCACCGACAGGGTGTGTCACGCTGCTTGCCCGATGTCCCACATCGCGCTACGCAGCCAAGAATCCCCGAGCCTTCCATGTCGGCGGGCCAAACGACGCCACTGGGCCGCGCAGGCCAAGTTGAGATCCTGAAAACCGCGGCAGATGGCGATCAGCGGCAAAACGGCCGTCAGATCGGCGATGTCGAAGCCGGCTGCAATCGATGAATACGAACTTAGGGAATACCCTCATTAGATCATTGGTTTTCGCTAGTTTTGGTGCTAAGACCTTGCCAGGCTGCAGCGCAAGAACTTGCACGGCAGGGGGCAAACTCAGGGGGTGGCATGACGCCAGCCGAGTTCGTCAGGGCGATTCGCCTGCACGATCGTTTCGTCAAGCGCCAACACGGCGGCGAGCGCGCTGACCTCAGTGGCGAATCGCTCGCCGGCCTGCGCCTGCAGGGCATCAACTTCCGCGGCGCCGTGCTCGATGGCACTGATTTCTCCAAATGCACTCTGAACGGCGCCGACTTCCAAAACGCTAACCTGAGTTCGGCCAAATTCGACGAAATCGTCTCGGAGGACGCCAACTTCCGCGTCGCCGACCTGCGCGGCGCCAGCTTCAAGGCCGCCAAGCTCAAGCGGGCCTCCTTCAAGGGTGCCGACATGCGCCCGCTCGACGCCCCCAAGGGCGGCGAGACTCTCTACTGCAATCTTTCCGGCGCCTTCCTCGAGGGCGCGAACCTGCAGATGTGCAAACTTGCCGACGCCAATTTCGACGACGCCAATATGCAGATGGCCGACCTGCGCGAGGCCTCGATGCCGCGCGTGCAGATGGCTCGTGTGGATGCAAGCGGCGCCAACCTGGAGGGTGCCGACATGGAGATGGCCAAGCTCTCCGAGGCCAGTCTGATGGGCGCTTCGGTTGCCAGCGCGGTGTTCCGTGGCGCCGAGCTCGACGAAGCCAGGCTGGCGGTGGTCGACGCCAGCGGCGCCATCTTCGACGGCGCCAACCTGGAAAACGCCGATCTCTCCCGCGGACGCTTCCGCAACGCCTCACTGGTGGGGGCGAATCTGCGTCACGCCAACATGGTGGCGATCAATCTCGGCGGCGCTAACTTGAGCCAGGCCAACCTGGAGGACGCCGATCTCACTGAAGCCGAGATGGCCGGGGCCAATCTGACCGGTGCCAACCTCTCGGGGACCGTGCTACAGGACGCCGAATTGGCCGACGCCCCTATACCCGAGAGCCCGTCGCCCGCGGCCGACGAATCCATCTTGCAGTTGTCCGACGAGGCCGACGGCGCCTCGCAGTTCGATCTGTATACGTTACTGCGCGAACACTGTCGTTGGGTCGAGACGGATGGCGCCGCCGGACGCCGGGCCGAGCTCGAAGGTGCCGACCTGGCCGGGATGAATCTTGCCGGCGTCTACCTGAGCGGCGCCGACCTGCGCGCTGTCAATCTTTCGGGCGCCAACCTGGCGGGCGGAAAGTTCGTGCTCGCCGATCTCAGCGCTGCCAACCTGTCAGCGGCCGACCTGAGCCGCGCCGACCTTTCGGGCGCCAAGTTGGTGTTGGCCGACTTGAGTGGCGCCAACCTGGCTGGCAGCCTGCTCGGCGGCACCGAGATCATCGCTCGCGGCGGTCGGCGCACCGGCCGCAGCTGGCCTGCCAACCTGAAGGACGCCCGGCTGCGCGGCACCAACCTTGCCGGGGTCGACCTGAGCGGCGTGATCATCGACGGCGCCGATCTGGCAGCGGCCACTTACGGCGCGGCGCCGCGTCAGGCCAAGTCGCGCGCTTGAGAGACTTATTCCAAATCATCGAGACTTGATCGGCCAATATGGTTGCTTACTCTTTTGACCGTTTCAACGTTCTCGTCGTTGACGACAACGCCTACATGCGTCTGCTGTTACAGACCTTGCTGCACGCGCTGGGCGTCGGCAACGTGA
>CAJWPV010000232.1 GCA_913045395.1 uncultured Verrucomicrobiota bacterium
ATGCACTTTCCCCGCCGGAATCCGTCATGGAAATACCGTTCACCAGTTCGCAGCAGAAACAGGCGCGGCTGTTTGTCTCGCTGCTGCTCCGGCCCGAAGTGATGCCTGGAGTTGCGGGTATTTGCGAAGAGCGCTCGCTTGAGACCCGTTTTTTTGCACCGGGGAGCCTGGTGGCTAACCTGGATTTTGTGGAGTCGATTTTTGGCAATGCGGGCGATCCGTACCTGACGGAAAACGACGCTGCCCTCGACCCTTTCCACTGGACCGGGCATACCGGCTGCGTGGTGCTCGCCCCGCACTTGGTTTCAATTGGCAAAAAAGAGCTTGGCCTGCCGAATGTTTCGGAGGCCACTGACCGCCAAAAACGGGACGGAATGTGCTGGGAATCCGCAGACGAGCGCTACAACGACGGCGGCGGCTTCAAGCTGGTTTGCCGTGATGCCTCTGGGGTCATGGTTACGCTGATTGCCGATAATTACTTTGGCTACTGCAAAAAGGAGGTAAAGACACAGATCAGTTTCTCCGCTAACCTGCTGGGAAACGCGGAAGAAGAGCATGCCGGCGGCGCCGTCGCCTTTTCTAGCTACGATCTGGGGGAGGACTTTCAACTCAGCGCATACGTCAAGGAGGTGGATCACACCTTCGCCGAGATGGTGCAGTCATGTGGGGACATGATGGCGCTTCAAGCGGAAGGCTACGCCATCGACAAGCAGTTTCCCGACATCTATTACATACCTGAGGACTCTCACGTGCTGCTGAGGAAGCAGCGGATTAGCTGGGACAGGGCTGGGGTCACGCGGGAAATCAGATTGTCGCCTGGCATCATGTATGTACTACCATCAGGCTACAAGGTGTCCATGGTTCGTCGTTCCGTGGGAGGGCGTTGGCGCCTGGTGGGGACGGCCGCTGAAGGCGTGTTCTGTCACAAGCCGTGTACGGTTTCCGGCGGCGGCAAGTCGGAAATTTCAAAGTCCATCAGCGATGCTATTTTAGCTGGCCCGGTTTTCATTGCCGATTTCCATGAGGACATGAAGGCTGTCAGCCAAATCCTCCAGCGGAAATACTCAGGCCGGTTCAAAAATCCACCGGAACTGAAGCGGGGGCGCAGTGTGCTCGATGAGTGGCGCTCGCTTGGCTCGGTGGTAAAACTACTGACACCCAGTCGGGCCTATACGGAGGAGTACAATGAGTGGCTAAACGGCATCCCTATGCACGTGAAGGACCTTGTGTTCACCATCAAGCGGTTTTACCGGCAGGAGTGGGAAGGGGATTGGCGTAGGCATTTCTCGGTGGACACTGTCAATGGCCAGCCGGGCAAGGAACTCAAGTACAAGCAACAAAAACTGGTTGCCCAGTATTTACGAGTTGGCTTCACCGAAGACGGGCTTTGGCGGACGTTCACCCTGCGGAAAGATTTCATTCCCACTGTCAAACTCCAGCGCGAGGATGACATCTCTGCCAGCACCGTGGTTCCCGCTGACGGCTTACTTGGCATAAAGAAAGGCGAGCAGCGCTCTTCGCTCAAGTTCGTTTCTAACTGCGAATACCGGTTCTTCCAAAGGCCGGACGACGCGGTGCATCGCGGATACGACAAAAAGGCCGAGTCCGACTTTTGTCGGCAAAACCTTTTCGCCTCAAACTATCACCCTATCACAAGGCAGGAAGCTCGAGACGAGGTCAGTGATTCGCTGGAATTTGGCGAATACACTCTTGGGCTTCAGGAGGTTTTTCGTGATTTTCTAGACGAGTCTAACTCCCGTGGATTCATGGCCTCGTCGGCTTTGCCGCGAATCGTGGATGGCAAGCAGACGAAGAATCCCCGCTACCTTCAAAACCGCCCGGACGTGGAGGATGTGAGAGGGCGATACCTTGCGGGCCTTGGTACACGCCTGTACCGACGGGTGCCGCCTAGCCAAGCGGTACTGAACCCAGTGGATGCCGTATTAGCGGGGAGACGCAACAACCCGCCCAACGCCAAGGCCGGCATCCGGGCCCTAGCCGTTTACGGGCCAATCCATTACCAGGAATTGCCGGAACTGTTCATGGATTTTGTCAGCTCGCTCACTGGCAAATCGCCATCAACCACCGGGGCTGGCTCGGAGGGCGCGCTGACCAAGGGGCCATTCAACGCCATCTTGCCGGTGGTCGACCTGAACAATGCGCTCGTTAGTTACATGCTCACAGGCGACGACTGTTTCACCTCTGCCGCTGGTTACATCGGGCCAAAGTATCGTGTGGATCATGATATCAGCCTGTTGATACCGGAGCTTTGGGCCCGCATGTCGGCCGAGGAACGCCGGGCGGACTATCTCATCAGTGAAGGTTATCTTGAGAAGTTGGAAGATTTTGACCACAGCGGCCAAACTGTTCTGGCGAGTCGACTCGGCTACCGGGTTACGAGTCTCTTCGTGCTTGATTTCTTCGGCCGGATTTTCACAAACCCAGACTCCGTTGTGCCCCTAGACATGCTCAAACCCGAGCTACAGGGAGTCAGCGATTTTGTGGACGGCATCAATAACATTGTCGAGACCCAGCAACGAATCGCGGGGCATTATTTCAAGGACGAATCCATCGCCGCCGCCATTCCGCCACTTAAAGCGCTGCTGCACATCATGGCGCATGGGGAGTATGACGGTAAAACCATCGCCGATCAGGAGGTGCGCGACCTGTTCGACCGGGAAAAGGTGCGCAGCCAGGATTGGTATCACGATCGACTCAAGGCCAAGCAGGAACGGGATGTGCGCTACCTCGAAAACCAACTGGATTACATGAGGGCATTTCTTGATAAACAAACGCACCGCGAGGAGGCTAAGCGACTCGGCTTGGCCAAGCGCCTGGCTAGGGTGGAAGACGAACTCAGCTACGCCAAAAGCAGTGATTATCTAGCAGCTCTAAGTGGCACACTCGGCTTGGATTGCTCGCTCGCACAAGCATCATTCGGCGTGGATCCTTGAAAGAATGGCTCCTGAGCTAGGACTTGAACCTAGAACCTATTGGTTAACAGCCAACCGCTCTACCATTGAGCTACTCAGGAACCCCGAAGGCGGGAGAACCTAGCGAAAGCTCAACTTAGGCGTCAATAAATTTCTCCAATCAATACCGTATTTTGCCGTCTCACGGTATTAATAACCATCGCTTCTTGACTTGAAATCCGTTTCGGTAAGCGCCATACCCGCCGAGTGCAGTCAAACCTTCAAAAAGCCACTCAGCTCCTTTGTGACTCAACCCATTTGCGCCCCCGCTTGGGTATTGTGCTGGGTAGTGCCTTCGGCCAAGTGGTCGAGGAGGTTGGGGATTCCTCGGCAGTTGCCTTTGCAAAAGTGCCTGGTTGCGCTGTACCGGGAGTGGATGGTCACGCTGGACAATTTGTCATCGGTAGACTCGGTGGGGTGGATGTTCTTTTGCAGGCCGGGCGGTTGCACTACTACGAGGGCCATTCGATGGATCAGGTAACGTTTCCGATTCGGGTCATGGCCGCGTTTGGTGTTGAGCAGGTTTTACTGACCAACGCAGCCGGTGGTATTAAGGCAGACTTGGCGGTTGGCGACTTCATGCGCATCACCGACCACATCAACATGATGGGGGTCAATCCGTTGTGTGGGCAAGCACCGGCGGAGCTGCCGGTCTTTGTGGACATGTCCGCGGCTTACTCCGAGTCACTTGGCCAAGCGCTTGTCCAGGCCGCCGCCGACTGCGAGATCGAGTTGAAGAGCGGTGTTTTTGTGGC
>CAJWPV010000233.1 GCA_913045395.1 uncultured Verrucomicrobiota bacterium
CGAGACGTTCCCCGGCTGGCAGAGGCCAACACACAGGATTCGCACGTGGAAGGCTCTGCCGCTCAATGCCCGGCGTTATGCCAATGCGTTGGCCAGACTAACCGGTACCAAGCTCAGCCACGCCTCGGTCGGCCCGGCCCGATCGCAGACTATCACCCTGTAAACGCTGTCGCCTGGCCAAGCGCATGAGTCACGCCACAACAGAACTCAGTGAACAGGCCAAGGCCGTCCTCCCGGTACATGTTGCCATTATCATGGACGGCAACGGCCGCTGGGCGCGGGAGCGTGGCCTGCCGCGGGTCGAGGGGCATCGCCGTGGCGCAGAGTCGGTCCGCGCGGTGTTGCGTTGCGCCTCCGCGCTAGGCATCCGTTACCTCACGCTTTACGCCTTCTCCGTCGAGAACTGGAATCGTCCCAAGGACGAGGTCGATACGCTGATGAAGTTCCTCGCCCACTACCTAAAAACCGAGCAGGGGGAGATGGACCAAAACAAGGTGCGGCTGCGGGCGATCGGTCAGTTGGACCGCCTGCCCGGATTTGTCCGTGAGCAGCTCGATGCCACCGTTGCGTCGCTCGATCATAACACCGGCACAACGCTGACGCTTGCCCTCAGCTACGGCGCACGCACCGAGCTGGTGGACGCAGCCCGTGCCATCGCTGCCAAGGCGCAGACCGGCGAACTGGCCTCGGCGGACATCGACGAACAAACCTTCGCTGATCATCTCTACACCGCGGGTACTCCGGATCCCGACCTGCTGATTCGGACCAGCGGCGAAATGCGTATCAGCAACTTTTTGCTGTGGCAGATTTCCTACGCCGAGCTGGTGGTTACCGAGCAGTTCTGGCCGGACTTTGGCGAGGCGCAGTTCTGCGCCGCACTTGAGGTGTTTGCCAGCCGCGACCGCCGTTTCGGAAAAGTTTGACCCCGGTCAAGCGGACTGAAACCCTCCCGTCGAGAGCATGTCATCCGCCGTTCAAGCCAACAAAACAGAGCCGAAAGGAGTCGCCTTCGCACGGCGCCTGGCCAGCTCCGTGGTGCTATTGGGGATCGTCTTTTACGGTTTGCTGGCTGGCGGCACACTCTCTGTGTTTCTCCTTGGTGGCATCGTCATGATGCTCAACATCGTCGGCCTGCTCGAGTTTTACGGTATGGTGGACGAGAGCAGCCTGCCGCGATTCAAGTGGCTTGGCCTGGCTGGTGGCGTCGCCCTGGTCGGCACGCTGTTCGTCTACCTCTCCGGCTTGGCCAAGGCGCAACTCGGCGAGCCAACGATGGGCGGCGTGGCGGAGCTTGAGCTCGGTGTTTTCGTCGTCCTGCTGTTGTCCCTGCTGGTGCGGCGGGTCTTCGCGCATCCGGCGCCGCCCTCATTTTCGATGGTGGGCCACACGATGCTCGGCGTGTTGTACGTCTCGTGGCTGCTTGGTTTCCTGCTGAAGATCTTCTTTTATTCCGCGCCGGAAGGGGCCGCATTCGACGGTGGATTTTGCCTGCTCTTCTTTATTCTCGCTACCAAGTGCAGCGACATCGGCGCCTACTCGCTTGGTTCGCTGATCGGCCGGCACAAAATGATTCCCAAGGTCAGCCCGGCGAAAACGTGGGAGGGCTTTGCCGGTGCGATCCTGCTCTCGACCATCGCCGCAATGCTGATGGCGCATTATTGGGGCGCGGCCAAACTGGGCGGGATGACCCCGCTGCACGCCGCCGCGCTTGGCCCTTTGCTGGGTGTTGGCGCGGTGCTTGGAGACCTAGTTGAGTCGGTGTTCAAGCGTGACTCTGGTGTGAAGGACTCCGGCTCGTTCTTCCCCGGCATCGGCGGCATCCTCGACCTTCTCGACAGCCTGCTCTTCAACGCGCCGCTGATGTTCCTTTACCTGCGCCTGGTTTTGTTCAATGAGTAGCCGCTGCTTCGCGAAATGAAAAACGTCGTTCTACTCGGCAGCACCGGCTCGATTGGTACCAGCACCGTCAAGGTTGCGGAGGATTTGCCCAACGACATCCGCCTCGTTGGCCTGGCGGCGGGCGGCAACGCCGAGCTCCTCGCAAAGCAGGCGAGGCAGTTTCGTCCCGAGCTGGTCTCCATCACCTCGCCGGAAAAAGCGGACGAACTGCGCCCGCAACTCGACGGCATCCGGGTGACCTCCGGCGCAGAGGGGCTGATCGAGTTGGCCACTCTGCCGTCTGCGGACATTGTGTTGGTCGCCATCGTCGGCACCGCCGGGCTGCAGCCTGCGTTGGCCGCGATACGCGCCGGCAAGGATATCGCGGTTGCATCGAAGGAAATCCTCGTGATGGCCGGTGAAATCGTGATGGCCGAGGCCCGCAAACACGGCGTCCGCGTGCTGCCGGTGGACAGCGAGCACTCAGCCATTTTCCAATGCCTCGGGGAACGCCCGTCCGAGTCGGTGCGGCGGATCATTCTCACCGCTTCCGGCGGACCATTCCGCGAGACGCCGATCGAGGAGTTCGTCGGCATCACCGTCGAGCAGGCACTCAGGCATCCGTCGTGGGTAATGGGGCGGAAGGTCACCATCGATTCGGCAACCATGTTCAACAAGGGCCTTGAGATGATCGAGGCGCGCTGGCTGTTCGACATCCCGATGCCGCAGGTCGATGTCGTCGTGCATCCGCAGAGTGTGGTGCACTCGATGGTCGAGTTCATCGATGGCTCGATCGTTGCACAACTCTCCACGCCGGACATGTGCCTGCCGATCCAGTACGCGCTCACTTGGCCAAGCCGAGCGGCGAGTGAGCGCGTGCAGACCGACTTGGCCGCGCTTGGCCGGTTGGATTTTGAGGCGCCGGACATCGCCAAGTTCCCCGCGCTTGGCCAAGCGCGCCGCGCCGGCGAGGCGGCCGGTACGATGCCGGCCGTGCTCAATGCCGCCAACGAGATCGCGGTCGATGCGTTCTGCGACCGGCACACGTCATTCCTCGGTATCAGCGATGCCGTTGGGCAGGTGATGGATCGTCATGAGGTCATCACGCAGCCGTCGCTTGACGCGATCCTACAGGCCGACGAGTGGGCCCGCCAGAACGTGCAGGACATCCTCGGACTTGGCCAACCGACACTGTAATGCCGACCATCCAATCCATCGAGGCGCGCGACTTTCGCCGACAGCTCGAGGATGGCGCCGGCTCGGATGCTGTCCATACCAACCCCCAGTACGGCTACGGCGTCACGCTGCTGAAGGCTGATAATGGAATCACGGGCAGCGGCATTGCCTACACGCTTGGCACCGGCACAAACCTTGTTTGCGATGCGATTCGCATTCTGGCTGTGCCGTTGCAGGATCGCGATATTGAGGAGTTGATGGCGGAGTTTGGTGCGGTTCAACGCTCCATTGCCGAGCACACGGCGCTACGCTGGCTTGGCCCGCACAAGGGCGTTACGCATCTCGCCCTCGCATCGATTACCAATGCCTGTTTCGACCTCTGGGCCAAGGCGCGTGGCGTGCCGTTATGGAGGCTGCTGCTCGACCTTTCACCTGAGGAAATCGTCCGGCTGATCGATTTAAGTTATCTCGAGGAAGAGCTTAATGCTGATGAGGCCGCCGAGATGGTGCGCGTAAATCAAGGCACTCGAGCAGAGCGTGAAGACGTGCTGAAGACCGGCTATCCCGGATACGACACGTCGGTCGGCTGGTTCCAGTACAGCGACGAGCAGATTCGAGACAATGCGAAGGCCGCTGTTGATGCCGGCTTCACGGCGATGAAACTGAAAGTC
>CAJWPV010000234.1 GCA_913045395.1 uncultured Verrucomicrobiota bacterium
CATGACCATCGAGGACAGTTGGGGTGGCGACATCATCACGGCGGCCATCTCGCACTTGGCCCACAGCACCCCGGCCGAGCTGCTTTTCTCCTCCACCGACTTCAACAGCTACGTCACCGTATCAATCGCCGACGATGCTCCCCAAAGAAATAACGGCCGCTTGGCCGCATCAACTCAACCTGGCTTGGGGATCAACCCAATAATGGAAGCACTTGGCCAAGTGGTGTTTGAAGCCGATTAGTCCTCCAACCGACCTGATGCCCAAAGCAGGCCGCGGGCGACCATCTTGAGAAAAACCGGATCGCTGAAGGTAGCGTCGGAATGGCCGTAGGTGGTGCCGAAAACACGGGCCTTGCCATACTGGTTTGTCCAAGCGACCGCTTGTTCCTTGCCACTACGCTCACTCTTGGACGTGGCAAGCGCCTTAGCTTTCGGCCACATCTTCTCAATCACGTACAACTCATCCATCGGTGTCACCCAATCGTCCGGCATGCCCTTCAGGATCGGATGCTTCAAAGCAACCTTCTTTACCGAGTAACGACTTTGATGCTCGTGACGGCGACTGGTCACACCAAGAAACTGGCGCCAGTCATCGGTTTTGGACGCGCGATAGGTGTGCATCGCGCAGTGAATCACGACCGCGGGCACGCCTGCCATATGGGCCTTGGTGATGCTACGGATGTATTTCTCATCAACCGTGTTGGCAAAGCACTCGTTATGCACCACCACATCGTAGCCCTTAGCCCAGTCGGCATCGCTATAAAGATCAATCTTGGCCTTGGTTCCAGTGCCGCCTTCGTTGACCACCTTCCACTCAACCTTGGCCTCCTTAGCCACACCCTCTATCAACGCTTTGCTCTGAAACTTATAGTTGTGACAGCAACCGCCGGTGATCAACAATGCCCTCAAGCGCTCTTGCTTTTCCTCTGCTTGTGCAGATACCAAGCCAACCACGGCCACTAAAGCCAAAGCACGAATTAAATGGGGAATAACTATTTGTCTATACATGGCGCAGTCGGACCCTGCCCTATTCACACGTCGGCGTCAGGTTTATTTTTCCTTTGGTTTTTTGGCTGGCTTGCGTCGGAACTGGCCAGTGAGTAGTGGACCGTTGTCAGCTGGTAGAGACTTGTGCCAAGCAATGAGTGATTTGGTCAGTTTGGCAACGAGTTCTGGGTGGGCGCCGGCAACATTTTTGGTTTCGCCACGGTCGATTTTAAGGTCATAAAGTTCTGGGTCGGTGCCGTCGTATTCGCAGAGGAATTTCCAGTCGCCCCCTCGTACAGCAAGATCAGGTAGATCTTTGTCGCCATAAAAGGAATCGCGATCAGGCGGACGGCGGAAATAAATGGGTGCCTTGCGCGAGCCGTTGGATTGGCCGAGCAGCGTGCCCGGCAGTGATTCGCCGTCGAAGGCCACACCCTTAGGGTGCGGCGTGCCGGTGAGCTCCAGCAGCGAGGGCACGAGGTCGATGGCGGAAAAGACGGAGGTGCGGTTCACGTGATCGTGTTTCGCGACCAGACCCGGCCCCCAGGCAATGAGCGAGGATCGTACGCCGCCTTCGTAGAGGTGTGTCTTGAAGCCGCGGAATGGCCCGGCCGAACCGGCGCCCTGCTCCGGGCCGTTGTCGGAACAGACAAGCACGAGCGTGTTGTCTCGAAGCGCTGGATCACTGCGGATGAAGTCAAAGAGCTTACCGAGTTGGCGATCCATTTCCCGCAGCACGGAATGGTACAGGCCACGCTTGCCGTCTGCCCATTTGTCCACCGGCGGCCAGAACGGGCTGTGCACATCGTCAGGCCAGAGGTTGATGTAAAAAGGCTGCTCGGCCTTGGCGGCTTTTTGTATGAATGGAATCGCCTCGTCCACAAAGCCGCCGGTGATTTCCGATCGCATCATCCAACGCGCGCCCTGGCCAAGCCGCTCGGCATCAGCCCAGATGCGGCGCGATTTCGTCGATCCCGGTTTGAGTGTGAGCGGCAGTAGCTTCGGCCCCATGCCCTCGAAGTTAGTGAGCGATGCGTCGAAGCCGTACTCGGTGATGGACGGCGCCTCGGTCACGTCGCGCTGGCCGCCCATGTGCCATTTGCCGAAATGCCCCGTGGCATAACCGGCCTGCTGCAGCGAACGCGCAAGCATCGGCGCCTTGGGATCGAGCCACTGCGCCATGCCGCGCCGGGTGTTCATATCGCGATGGGCAAGAAACGAGGTGATGCGCCAGTGCTGCGGATATTGCCCCGTGGAAATTGCCGTGCGCGACGGCGAGCAAATCGGCGAGTTCACATAAAACTGCTCGAACCGCACGCCCTCTTTGGCCAAGCGATCAATGTGCGGCGTCTTAGCGGCTTCATTCCCGAAACAGGAAAAATCCCCCCAGCCCATGTCGTCTATGAAGACGAGCACGATGTTCGGTTTGGTTGCATACGCTGAACAATGCAGTGATAGCCAAAGTAAAAGCGTAAAAATCTTTTTCATTTTTTCAACTCAACCGGCGAAGGCGCGTCACCCGGCCGGTGGCGACCCATTCGGCTACGAGGATGTTGCCGTCGTGGTCGAAACAGGCGTCGTGCGGGTGGACGAATTTGCCGTCGATCCACTTCTTGGGATCGTTGCGCACGCCTTTCACTGTCTTGGTGACGCGCTCGACGTCTTCGCCTAGTTGGGCGACGACTTCGTTCTTTTCGTTGAGCAAGGTCACGCGCGCGTGGAGCTCGGGGACGAGCAGGAGGTTTTTGTAGGTGTCGCAGTTGGCCGGGAGACCGTAGCCCTTGAGAGTCTCTAGGTACTTGCCGTCCATGTTGAAATACTGCAGCGTGTGATGCGCTCGATCGCAGACGACTATGCGTTCCTTGCGGCCGGGACGGCGGTCAATCCAGATGCCGTGCGGCAAGTTGAACTTTCCTTCGCCCTCTCCAGGACCGCCGAACTTGGAAACCCAGTTCCCTTCTTTGTCATAACGATGCACGTACCAGGAGCCGTAGCCGTCGGTAAGCAGAAAACCACCGTCATCAAGGAATGCGAAGTTCGTCGGCATAAAGGCATCACGGCCCCAGCGTTTCAAGCGTATTTTGTCCTCGTCCTTGCGATATACACCGCTGTCCATCGGCGCGTACTTTTCCCAAATCGTCTCGCCTTTGAGAGTAAGCTTGGCAAAAGACTTCACCTGCTGATAGGCGCACACGTAAAGAAACTGCTCACTGCCCTGCGTTCGCACCTCAATGCCATGGCCACCGCCCTGGAACTGCGACCCAAAGGCACGGATGAACTTGCCCTTCCGGTCGAAAACAAAAATGGAAGGATGATCCTTCTGGTTCTCGCGCCCCTCATGGATGACGTAGAGCAACCCCTCGGCATCGACCGCCACATTGTGGGTTGTTTGCCAACTGTACTTGGCAGGCAACTGCGCCCAATTATGCTGTACTTCATATTGGTAAGCGCCCTCACCAATGACGAGTTGCGTGGAATCTTTCTTGGCCAACAACAAACACGGCGCGGCAATTGCCGTGACGGTTGCATTGGAGAGAAAACAACGGCGGGAAAGAGATTTTTTCATGGGTAAATATGGTTACCGAAAGTCTACGCGTGGGACCACTGAACACAACCCTCGGTTACTCCACCTTTGTGACATAGGCATAAAAAGCGCCCATCGGCGTGTCGGCTTCGTCGGTAAACTTGGCCCAGAGTTCGTCGCGGCCGGGCTCGAGATTGAGCTTGAAGGTGACG
>CAJWPV010000235.1 GCA_913045395.1 uncultured Verrucomicrobiota bacterium
CGCTCGCCCTTTTGCCGCAGCACGGGGTCACCGTATTTGACAATATCAAGAATCATTCTGGTGAGCTGAAAGTTTCAAGTGCGATTAAGTTATATCATTGCTTCAAACTTGAAACTCCTCATCAAAATCAGTCGGCCTGGATGCCGAAGGCATCGAGGATGCGCTGCAAATCCTCGTCATTGAAAAACTTGATGTCGACCGAGCCTTTGCCTTTCCTGTAGCGCAACGATACCTTGGTGCCGAGCCTCTCCCTCATCTTACTCTCGAGGTCGAGTATATGCGCGTCGGTGGCGGAACGTTTGCTGGCTGAACCACGCTTGGTTTTGTCCGGGGCCGCTTGGCCAAGCGCTGCAACCAGTTCCTCGGCCTGTCGCACGCTCAGCTCCTTTTTGATCACCCGCTTGGCCGCGGCGATTTGGTCTTTGGCATTTTTTAGCCCAAGGATCGCCTTGGCGTGGCCACTGGAGAACAGGCCGTTGCGCACATACGCCTGAACCTCGGCTGGCAGCTTGATGAGGCGTAGCGTGTTGGCCACTGTGGCGCGGTTTTTGCCGACCTTGGTGGCGATCTCCTCCTGCGTGAGGTCGAACTGGTCCATCAACTGCGCATAGCCCTTAGCCTCCTCAATGGGGTCGAGATTTTCACGCTGGAGATTCTCGACAAGCGCCAGCTCAAGCGCCGTCCGGTCGTCCACGTCTCGGATGACGATCGGCACCGTTGCCAGTCCGGCCATCTGCGAGGCTCGCCAGCGACGTTCACCGGCGATCAGTTCGTAGCCGCCCTCGCGCGGGCGCACAACCAGTGGCTGCATGATGCCATTCTCGCGGATCGACTCTGCTAGCTCGTTCAGCGTGTCGTCATCCATCCCGTTTCGCGGCTGCATTGCGCCCGGGAGAATCTCGCCGACCGGTACCTCGTTGGGTGTTTCGGCTGTTGCGGGGGATGGCGTACTCGCCGGTTTTTTCCCAGATTTGGTTTTCTTGTCAGCTGGCGAGCGAGCGCCCAGAAGGGAACTCAAGCCTCGGCCTAAACCGGTTTTAGCCATGGGCGAAAGAGTGGGGGAGGCTGGGGCGGTTGTCAATCGGCCGCCGGTTTTTCGGCATCGCCAGCCGGCTTGCGATCAGTCCATAAAAACGAGCGGCGGTCGGCAAGCTCCATGTCGCCGTCGAGCAGGCGTACCCGCCACGCGATGATTTTGCCGATGGCAGTGAACGCATCGCCGTCCAGTGTAATTGCATCCCAGCCGCTACGTCGGCTTGGATTGATGGCCTGCTCGAGTACGATCGGCTCGGTCCCATCAGTGACTTGCAACTCGAGTTGCAACTTCACGTTGACACTCGTGTTTTTGGACCACTTGACGTCGAACCGGATTCCGGAGCAGAGGCTTCGGTCTGCGCGGAGCTTGGCCTGGTATGTGTCGCGCTCGAGCAGGCTGGGGGAGAGCGTGTGGCGGCCCTGTTGATCGAGCCAATGCGGCAGCACTTTACTGATTTTACCGGGTCGCGTGGCGTTGGCCGATGACAAAACAGCGAGCAACAGAAACGCGGCGGCGAGTTGTGGAATGCGGTCCACTGGGGCGAGCCTATTCTGAAAACCGGGCGCAGGCAATCTTCGGCGTCACAGGCCGGTCGGGTGATCGATGAACGTCCACGGCAGCTTGAACTTTTTCGACAAACTCTCACTGAGCGCCTTCACGCCGAACGTCTCGGTGGCGTAGTGGCCGCCGTAAAACACGTTCAATCCAAGGTCCTCGGCCAGCGCAAAGGTCCAGTGTGGGCCCTCCCCGGTGATGAACGTGTCCACGCCCTCATCGGCTGCGGTTTTCATTTCAGCACCCGCGCCGCCGGTGACGACACCTACTTTGCGACATCGTGCACTGCCGCCCGGCAGCACCGTCGGCTCGGTGCCGGTGGCTTTTGCCAAGCGCTTGGCCAACTGCGCCCTTGTGAGGTTCAGCGTGCCGCGCAGGCCGATCGCTTGGCCGCGCTCAATAAAAAATGGCTTGGCCGCCTTGATGTCAAGCGCCTTGCACAGTTGGGCGTTGTTGCCGAGTCGAGGATGCGCATCCAGCGGCAGGTGCGAGCTGTAAACCGCCACGTTGTTGTCGAGTAGCAGTCGCAACAGCTTGTAGCGATTGTCGGTCCACGGATGCGTCGCTCCCCAGAACAACCCGTGATGGACGATCAACAAATCAGCCCCGGCGGCGATCGTTTTTTTGACCGTGGCCGGCGTGGCATCGACTGCTGCGGCGATCCGCGACACGCCGCCGCGATTCTCCACCTGCAACCCGTTCGCCGCGCCGGGCCAGTCCTCAAACGACTCCGGCTTGAGGGTGCGGGTACAGTGCGTGACAATGTTGGAGAGCTTGACCTTGGCCATGCAGGGAGGGAACCAACCCCGCCGCCGCAAGCCAAGAGGGAAATGCCGCCGTAGCCTTGACTTTCGGGGGGTACTTGCCGTTACTCGCACCGAGTTATTTGAATAAACTTTATGCCGACCTACGAGTACGTTTGCGAGAAGTGCGACCACGAGTTTGAGTTGTTCCAATCCATCACAGCCAATGCACTGGAAACCTGCCCGAAAGACCTTTGCCCTCGAAAACGCTGGGCCAAGGGCAGGGTGCGCCGCGCCATCGGCACAGGCGCCGGGATCATCTTCAAGGGCAGCGGTTTCTACGAGACTGACTACCGCAGTGAAAGCTACAAGGCCGGGGCCAAGAAGGAATCCGAGTCAAACAAGCCTAAAAGCGACAGCAAATCGAAGACCGACAGTAAATCCAAGCCAGACAAAAGTGGCGGCAAGTCGTCTCCGAAGAAATAGCCACGCTTGGCTGCTGGCGTTTGTCTTCGGCTTGGCCACAGTGTCGGCTGCGCTAGGCCAAGCGGAGTCGGTTTCGCCCAAGCCGCAGCCAGGCTCTGAGCCAACCCAACCAAAACCGGAGCCTGGTACGGAGCCGCCCAAACCGGTGTTGCCATCGCGCACGGTTCAGTCCAAGCAGCCGAGCACAGCGACGCCCGCGCCGAGTCGGCTGCCGGCGAACATCAATCGTCTCCTGCAGCCGCGTGCCGGTTACAAAACGGCCAGCAGTCGATCAGGACAGTTCTTGGCGTACGGGCCGATGTCGCCGAAGCGTCGCGGCGGCATCCTCGACGCGAACGCCAACACCATTCTCATCGCACCGGACTACGCAGTTGTCACGGCCGAGCGGGTGCGTAATGCGCTGCTGGGCCGGCTGGGGTTGCCGCTACTGCCGGGCAGCAGGGTTAAACTGCGGCTTGAGCCGACGATGTCGTACAAGGCCACGGTGCTGGTTGTGACCGAGCGGCACCTCAACGGTTACACTTACGAGTTAACGCTGCCGAGTGAGATCGAGGCGGACAAACTCGTCCGGGCACTCGTGCAGGTGACGCTACTCGACTTGGCCAACCGAAAGCCTCAGTTGCGCGATACGGAGATCCCGTTTTGGCTGACGGTCGGTATTACCCAGGCACTACTGGCGCAGCCGAATTTGGTGCTGGTGGTCGAGTCGCCGCAGCAGGGAGGGCGTAGTATGGCGACGGAGTTTGCGCAAAAGGACATTCGCCGGTACGACACGCTGGCCGGTGTGCGGACACGGTTGCGCGGCCGGCGTGCGTTTGATTTCAGCGAAATTTCGATGCCGTCCCCGGCTCATTTGCGCGGTGAAAACTGGAGGGATTTTCAAGCCT
>CAJWPV010000236.1 GCA_913045395.1 uncultured Verrucomicrobiota bacterium
CGGGCAGCGCCACCGAGACGGCGGCGGTCGCCTTCCGGACGGCGGCGGTGCCATCGGAAACCGGCAAGGTGCGAATCGCCTTTGGCTCGTGCAGCAAGGTGTCGCAGTTCAACAGCGGGCCAATCTACAAGGCGATCGCCGCCGAGCAGCCGGACATGGCGCTGTTTATCGGTGACAATTCCTACTTCATCGTTGCCGATGGCAGCGACAGACATTTCAACACCACCGGCCCGACGGGTGACTGGTCGTCGCCCGAGGCGATGACGGCGCGCCACCTCACCACCCGCATGCACCCGGACTTGCAGTCGATGTTCCGCTCGGTGCCGAGTTACGCCGTGTGGGACGACCACGACTACGGCCCAGACAACGCCGACCGCACACTCGGTCTGCGTGAGGAGGCGACGACGGTGTTTCGCCAAATGTGGGCCAATTCCGACTATGGTACCGACAGTGTCCCTGGCATTTTCAGTTCGTTTCGCAACGGCCCGGTTGAGGTGTTCCTGCTGGACGATCGTTACTACAAATATTCGCCGCAGAAACACAAGGATGTCACGATGGCAACCGGCGAAATCTGGGGCAGGGCGCAGACCGACTGGCTGCTCGACGGCCTCAAGCGCTCGACTGCGCCGGTCAAGCTCATCGCCAATGGCACGCAGGTCATCACACGCAGCACCGGCGGCGAGGGGCATCGGCGGGAGGCGCAGAACGAGTTGCAGCGGCTGATCGATCACATCGAAAAACACCGCATCGACGGCGTTATTTTCCTTAGTGGTGATCGCCATTACAGTGAGTTGCACTACGAGGCGCGCGACGGCCATCCACCGCTGCTTGAGTTCACCAGTTCGCCGTTGCAGCAGGCTCAAAAAGTTGGGCCACTCAAAAACCGGCCCAACACATTTCGGCTTTGGGGGCTGAACGGTAACAGCTACGGGTTGGTGACGGTGGACATTCCCGAACCGGGCAAGGGTACCGTTCGGCTTGAGGTGCGTACAGAGGCCAACACCGTGCCGGTGGTCGAGAACACCCGCTGTTCCTCCGCTTGGGAGCTAAGTGATTTGCGCTATTGAAATTTCCTAAGCACATCCAACTCGCACTAGGTTTCTTGATCGCCCTGCTGTCGCTGCCGGTTGGCCAAGCGGCTGAGAGTGTGACCAGGCCGAATGTGTTGTTCATTGCGGTTGACGATCTCAATGATTGGGTCGGTGTGCTTGGCGGGCATCCGCAGGCGCGGACGCCGAATATGGACCGCTTGGCCAAGCGCGGCCTGCTCTTCACCCAAGCCTACTGTTCCGCGCCGGGCTGCAACGCCTCGCGCTCAAGTTTACTCACCGGCCTGCGGCCATCGACTACCGGCATTTACGCAAACGCCCACGACTGGCGGCAGGCACCCAGGCTAAAGGGCGCAGTCACGCTGCCGCGGCATTTTAGGAACAACGGCTATCTTACGCTTGGCACAGGCAAGCTGTTTCACGCCCACACGTTCTTCGACAAAAAGAACCTCAGCGGCTATCCTGACCCCGGGGCGTGGGCCGACTATTTTCCGTCCAAGACCCAGCAGATGCCGGAGGAAGCCGTGCCGGAAAATTGGCCGGTCAACAGTAGTCGAAAATTTTACAGCGGTCACTTCGACTGGTCGCCGCTCCAGTCTTCCAACGCCGAGATGGCTGACGCCAAGGTCGTCTCGTGGGCTGCGCAGCAACTGGCCAAGCGGCATGATCATCCGGTGTTTTTGTCGGTCGGCATCTACCGGCCACATGTGCCTTGGTACGTGCCGCAGAAATATTTCGACCGATTTCCGCTCGACGAAATCCAGCTGCCCAGGCATTTGCCGGACGACCTCGATGACCTCCCCGCCGCTGGGCAGGCGATGGCCAAGCGCCACTGGCACAAATGGATCACCGAAAACGGCCAGTGGAATAAGGCGGTGCAGGGCTACCTCGCTTCGCTTTCCTTCGCCGACGACATGGTGGGTGAACTGCTCGACGCTCTCGACAACGGCCCGATGGCGGGGGACATGCTAATCGTTTTCTGGGGTGACCACGGCTATCACCTCGGTGAGAAGGAAAACTGGGAAAAGTTTGCGCTGTGGGAGGACACGACCCACGTGCCGCTCATCATCATCGATCCGCGCCGCACCAAGCCCGGCACCCGCTGCGAGTCACCGGTAAGCCTGCTCGACCTTTATCCGACGCTGGTTGAGTTGTGTGGACTCGATCCGACGCCGCAGACGCTCGAGGGCCGAAGTTTGGCCAAGCATTTGGCGGAGCCGAACGCAAAAACCAGGCGCGTCGCCGTCACCACACAGGGCAAAGGCAACCACGCTGTGCGATCGAGCCGTTACCGCTATATTCGCTACGCCGACGGCAGCGAGGAACTGTACGACCACAAAACCGATCCGCACGAGTGGCACAACCTCGTCGGTGACCCAAGCTTGGCCAGGGTGAAGTTGCGCCTGGCCAAGCGGCTGCCCGGCGTCAACGCCGAGCCGATCCAGATTAAGCCAAGGCCATGAAACGAAGATTCCTTTTCCCGCTGCTGACATCGGCATTGCTGCTGCAGGGTTGCGCGACACTTGAGCGCCTGGCCGGGCAGTCGGCCACGCTTGGCCCGGCCAAGGGTTCGCTGATCATCGTCGGTGGCGGCGGGATGCCGAAGGTGATATTTGACCGGTTTTTCCAGGCGGCCGGCGGCCGTGATGCGAAGCTCGTCGTCGTGCCGACCGCCGGCTCCGGTGCCGAGTACGATGGATCGACGAGTTCGGTGAAGAGGTTCAAAAAGGCGGGAGCGACGAATGTACATCTGCTGCACACGCGAGATCCAAAGATGGCCGACAGCGACGAGTTCATCGCCATCCTGCGCGATGCCAGGGCCGTGTGGTTCGGTGGCGGACGGCAGTGGCGCCTGGCCGATGCCTACCTCGGCACAAAAACGGAGGCGGCATTTCACGACGTGCTCAAGCGGGGCGGGGTGATCGGCGGCAGCTCCGCGGGCGCGACGATCCAGGGATCGTACCTTGTTCGCGGTGCGCCGGAGGGGAACCAAATCATGATGTCGCCCGGTCACGAGAAGGGCTTTGGCTTTGTTCGCCGGTCTGCGATCGACCAGCATTTGTTGGCGCGCGAACGCGAGAACGACATGCTGCCTGTGATTCGTAAGCACCCGCATCTGCTCGGCATCGGCATCGACGAATCGACCGCTCTTTACGTGCGAGGCAACAGCGCCGAGGTCATTGGAAAAAGCAAGGTGCTCTTTTATGACATCGCGCTGGAAAAAACAGTCGGCAAAAAATTCTACACGACGCTCGGCCCCGGTGACCACTACGACCTCAAGTCCCGCCGCAAACTCTTCGTCAAGTAGGGCGTGGTCGAGATTCCCGCTTTACCAAACCGGCCGTGCCCCGGATGATGCGCGCGTTTTATGAATATTCGTTTGCACGAAGGCCCATTGGCCGAATTGGAAACCGACGCGCTGGCCTGGCCGCTGGCCAATGGCTCGTCGCTTGGACAAGCGGCGGATCAGCAGGTTGCGGCCCTGCGCGAGTCCGGCGAGGTGCGCGGTAAGCCAAGCGAGTTGACCCTCCTGCATGAGCCCAAGGGCTTGCAAAGCCGGCGGCTGATGCTGTTGGGCGTCGGCGACTCGCTCGACGCGACGCAGGCGTTTCGCAT
>CAJWPV010000237.1 GCA_913045395.1 uncultured Verrucomicrobiota bacterium
CCGACTCAACGTGGCTGTAAACCCCGAGATATTCGCCATTGACCGTGACGCGCGCGAAGTTGCAGCGCGGTGCCGGTATGCCCGCTTTGCGGAACAACTCGTACGCCATGTGCTGTTTCACCAGCGATGCGTCGGTGTCGTTGTTGTTCAGTGTCATCAATGAGACACCCTCGAATTCCTGCTCTGTCCCAAACTTATCGAAGTTGATTTTGATCGATGGACGTTGGGCATTCACGGATCCGAGTAATCCCTTCTTGCGCAGTCCCACATTCTTGAACAGCTTGCCCCCTATGGTGACATTGCCTTTGAAATAGTGGTACGGATTGG
Organism: uncultured Verrucomicrobiota bacterium; assembly: GCA_913045395.1. Classification (GTDB taxonomy): domain Bacteria; phylum Verrucomicrobiota; class Verrucomicrobiia; order Limisphaerales; family UBA1096; genus UBA1096. The sequence continues at coordinate 328 of CAJWPV010000237.1, forward strand.
GTCGCGGCTTGCCTGGTTTGCGGGGGGTGATCAACCCGAAAAGATCGTGATGCTCATACCTCATCTTTTTCCAGTCCGCAGCCGGCATCGCAACCTTCACATCAAGCAACCGGTCAACCTCAAACGGATCCGCCTGAACCGGGATATTGGCACAAGGCAGCAGGAGGAAAGGCACAATCGCAATCTGAACGAAACTCAATCGTGACATCTGTCGACTGCGGCGAGGGTGAGGAAACATGGTAACTCTACAAGTATATTTCAGAGGGAATAAGCCTTAATTCCGGATCGGCTGGCCGATGCGCAGGTAGGCGAAGAAGTCAAGGAGCTGCTGGTCAGTCAAGCCGGCGAGCAACCCCTCCGGCATCAGGCTTCGCGGACTCACATACGTCGACTCGACTTGGGACTGCTCGACCACCGTATCGCTGCCGTCAATGCCGCGCAGGATCAGCAGCTTGTCGGTGCGATCGCTCAGAAAGCCGCTGAGCAATCGGCCGTCACGGGTACGCACCTGCATTTGATCAAAGCCTTCGCGGATTTCTCGGCTCGGGTCGAGGATACCCGGCAGAAGCGTGTCGAGATCGTTCCGCTGATAATGGGTGAGGTTCGGACCAATCTGTCCCCCTTTGTGGAACAACTTGTGGCAGGCCGCGCAGCGCTGCATGTACAACTCGCGTCCGCGATAAGGGCTGCCGGGCCGCCCCTCCACCACCGAACGCACCCGGGCAATCTCCGCTGCCTGGGTGGTCGGCTTGGCTTCGCCTGCGCTTGGCCAAAGATTTCTCGCTTGGGCGGCGACGCTGCCGCCATGAGCCAACAACACTTCCACCGTTGACGCCGCGATGTCGCGCTTGGCCAGGCGCCCCGACTCCAGGGCATGCAACAGTTGGCGACTCCACCCGGGGCGGTTAGCCAAAAACAAAATAGCCGACGGCTTGGCCGCTGCTGGAAAATTTGGATACCGGTCAACCACCGCTTGGCCAAGCGCTGGGTCGCCGAATCGTTGCAGCGCCAACAACCCTGCCACAACCACATCGGCATTGGGTTCCGTCTTCACAAGTCTCAAGAGTGATGGCTTCAAACCGTCAGCCTTAACGTCGCCCGCGGCGCGGATGAGTTCGATCCGATCCTTGGCCGGCTTGGTAGCATCGGCAATGTTTGCCAGCGCCTGGCCAAGAGCAGCGGCGTTACCCAAGCGAACCCGCAACACCAGCGGTGGGTTGTCGAGTTGGCGCAATTGCTCGATCAGTTCGTCCGGCAACCGAGGCAGTGCCTGCCCCTCGAGCGCCTTGTTGAAGCCGGTCATCAATTTGTCGCGGTGCGTTTGAGTCGGCGCGTTTTTCAGTAACGCCGAGCAGCCGATGAAATCATCCTGCCGGCCCCGGGCCGCCAAGCGGCGCATGAGTCGCTCGAGGATGTGCCTCTCGACCATCGGTTGCTGAAAAAACGATCCGTCGCGGAACAGCTCAAGCACCGCGCCACGGTCGTTCTCACATTGCCGCTCGAGCACCCACCAGCATTGCAGCGGGATAAACGGATCATCGATGTCGTCGGTGCGGCTGAGCAGGCTGACCGCCAGGCCACGCGCCTGGCCACGCGGGAGCCGGATGGCGGTTCCGGCGATCTGCGAGCGAACTTCGGGATGCCCCTCCCGCCCGGCTAGGCGGCGAACGGCATTGAACAATCCGGCTGATAATTCGCGCTGGTCGCCGCGAAGCCGCACAGCCCAGGCGCGGACGTGCGGATGGGGATGCCCAAGCAACTCGGCGGCCAGCGCATCGTCGAGTCCACCGGCCTGATGCAGTGCCCAAAGTCCGTGCAAGGCAGCCAGACCAGTTTCGGCTTTGACCCATTTTCGCAGCTTGTTCGTTGTCGCCTCATTGGCACGCTGGCCCAGCAGGCGTACGGCAGTTTGCCGATGCCATTTGTTGGGGTGCGTCAAAAGTTGGATGAGCTGCTCGTCGGTTTTTGCGCGGAGGTTGATGTCGGTAACGAGTGTTTTCGTCTTGGCGCGGAGCCGGTAAATGCGGCCGGAGGTGGGATCAATCTGGCTTTGGTAATGCTGGCCGTGCGCGATGTAGCGCTCGTAAAAATCAGCGACAAGCACTGAGCCGTCCGGGGCGTTGGCCATGTAAACTGGGCGAAAGGCCACGTCGGAATTCTTCACCGGAAAACCGATGTCGCGCGTGATGAACGACGCCCCGCGCACGCTGCGTTCGCTTAACACAAGGTGATGATGCAGCGGATCGGCACCAAGCAGCTTGCCCTGCCATGCGTCCGGCATGGCGGAGCCGTTGATAGCGATGACATTGTGAGAGAAGCGCGGGATGTTGCCGCCGGGCATCATTGGGAGTTCGCCGAAAGCAAACGGATTGTCCGGTGGCCCAAACTTGCCCGGGCTTTTGCCCTGCTTGAGGTAAAGCCCACTTTGCACGTAGTGAAAACCGCGCGTGCCACCGCCGTTGTGACCGGAAAACAACCGGCCGACAGTATCGAACTCCAGCCCAAAAACATTCCCGCCGCCCTCGGCAAAAATCTCAAACCGACGCGAGTAGGGGTGGTAACGCCAAACCATGCAACCCTCGTAGTAACGGCCCGACGCGTTCGGAGAATCGATGCCAGGCCGGGTGACGTGGCAACTTACCGTGCTGCCCTGTGCACCGTACAGCCAGCCGTCCGGCCCCCAAGCGAGGCCGTTGGCCACCGAGTGCGTGTCCTCAAAACCAAACCCGGCCAGGTGCACCACCGGGTCGCCGTCCGGGATGTCGTCGGCATTGCGGTCGGGATAAAACAGCAGGTGCGGCGTGTGCATCACCCAGACCCCGTCGCGGCCGGGCAGTGCCGCATTGGCCAAGCTGAGTTTGTCGGCGAACACCTTGTGCGTGTCGTAAGCGCCGTCGCCATCGGTGTCCTCGTGCACGGTGACACGGCTGCGGCCTGGCGTGTGATGCGGCGGCGGCTTGGGCTGGCGGTCGTACTTGGCCCGGTAATATTTGTCGCGGCTGATCTGTCGCAGCCCGGCCGGGTACGGGTACTGCACATAATGCGAAACCCACAGCCGCCCGCGCGCATCGAAACTGAGATGCGTCGGCTGCGTGACCAGCGGCTCGTGCAACACGGTCTCGATGGCCAAGCCGTCGTCCAACTCGAATCGCGCAAGGCTCTCGCTCGGACTGAGCCGCTCACCGTGCACCAGCGTTTGCGCCTCGAAAAGCACGCGGCTGGCCTCATGAAATTGGTCGTAGGCGGCGCGGAGCGGCTTGGCGGCGAGCGCTTGGCCAGGCGGCGGCGGTTCCGTGCCGGCTTGGAACTCCCACTCGCCGCTGAAGAGGCATTCG
>CAJWPV010000238.1 GCA_913045395.1 uncultured Verrucomicrobiota bacterium
TACTATCTCCGTGTGCTCAAAGCCTTCCTCGTGGCTCCCGCAGATGATGAGGTGCCGGTGAAAACAGGATGGGCGGCTGGGATCACACTCTGCGTGCTAGCGATCGCTGTCTTGGCGCTTGGCCTCTGGCCGGAACCGCTCCTGACTCTCTTGCGTCATTGATTCACGCCTGGCCAACCGCTTGACCACAGGCAACTTATCTAACCGACAGCGTGTGCGCTGCCTTGGGTGACGCCCGCAGAAAGCCGACTAGAGCCGGTGAGATACCGGTCGATGGCGTGGGCAGCGCCGCGGCCTTCATTGATGGCCCAGACGACGAGTGACTGGCCGCGTCGGCAGTCGCCCGCCACAAACACGCCCTCAAGATTTGTGGTGAATTCACCGTGCTCCCCGATAAAGGTCTGCCAATTACCACGCGGGTTCTGGATCTCGAGCCCGAGCATTTCCCCGACTGCGAGTTCCGGACCGACAAAGCCGGTGGCCAACAACACGAGATCCACCGGCCATTCCTTTTCACTGCCCGCCACCTCGCTGAACGGTGCGCCGCCCTCTATCGGCTTGGACCAGTCGACCTCAACGGTTTTTACGCCCTTCACATGGCCGGTTTCGTCGCCGACAAATTCCTTCGCCAAAACGTGGTACGCGCGCGGGTCGTTGCCGTGCTTGGCTTTATTCTCGGCGTGCGAATAGTCGAGGCGATAAATGCGCGGCCACTGGGGCCAAGGGTTGTTCGCAGCGCGCTCCGCGGGCGGTTGGTCGAGCAGCTCGAAGTTCACCACGCTCTTGCAGTCGTGACGCAGCGAGGTGCCGATGCAGTCCGCGCCGGTATCGCCGCCGCCGATGACAATGACATGCTTATCCTTTGCGGGGATATAAGTTTCATCCTCGAGATTGGAATCGAGCAAGCTCTTGGTATTGCGCGTGAGGAAATCCATCGCAAACTGGATGCCCCCCAAGTCACGACCAGGGTTGCGACCGGTGGGGTCGAACGGCTTGGTAGCGCCGGTGGCCATCAGTAGTGCATCGTTGTCCTTCAGCAAATCGTTCGGGTCTAGGTACTGCATTTTGCAGCCGCGTTCCTCCATGATCCGCGTCATGTGTCCGGAGGCGAAGTCCTCCTTTTTGCCAACGTGCGCGCAGGTGACAAATCTAACCCCGGCCTCACGCATGAGATTGATGCGGCGCTCCACGACGCCCTTGTCGAGTTTCATGTTCGGGATGCCGTACATCAGCAGGCCGCCGATGCGGTCGGCACGCTCGTACACCGTGACCTCGTGGCCCAGCTTGTTAAGCTGATCCGCCGCAGCCAGGCCGGCCGGGCCGGAGCCGACGATAGCAACCTTCTTGCCCGTGCGCTCGGCGGGCGGCTCGGCGGCCACCCAGCCCTCCTGGAACGCGCGATCAATAATCGTGTTCTCGATATTCTTGATGGTCACCGGCGGATTGGTGATGCCGAGCACGCACGCGCCTTCGCACGGCGCGGGGCACACGCGGCCGGTGAACTCCGGGAAATTGTTAGTCTTGTGCAGGCGATCAATCGCCTCGCGCCAGCGGTTTTTGTAGACGAGATGATTCCACTCGGGGATGAGATTATCGACCGGGCAACCGGTGCCAGACTGGCAGAACGGCACACCGCAATCCATGCAGCGCGCGCCCTGCGTCTGTAAATGTTCCTCGGCGGGATTGGTGTTGATCTCGTCATAGTCGTTCACGCGCTCCAGCGGATCACGATACGGCACCGCCTCTCGCTTGAACTCCATGAATCCAGTTGGCTTTCCCATTAAAATATTCCTCCCGGCCCTCTAGGTAACCAGTGCCTGTTCACATTGCTTGCGCTCGGCCAGCACGCGTTTGTAATCCGTGGGCATCACTTTCACAAATTGGCCAAGCACCGTGCTCCAATTATCGAGTATCTCGGCGGCCACGGCGGAGCCGGTCCGCTCGGCGTGTTCCCCGATGAGACTTTGCAACTCGGCGATGTCCTCGGTGTCCTCCACCGATTCGAGTTCCACCATCTCCATGTTGCAATTCGGCGCGAAGGCGTTGTCCGGATCCCAAATGTAGGCCACGCCGCCGGACATGCCCGCTGCGAAGTTACGGCCGGTGGGGCCGAGGATGACCGCACGCCCGCCGGTCATGTATTCACAGCCGTGATCACCTACGCCCTCGATCACCGCCTGCGCGCCGCTGTTTCGCACGCAGAAGCGTTCCGCCGCGCGCCCACGGAAAAATGCTTTGCCGCCGGTAGCGCCGTAGAGGCAAACATTGCCGACGATAATATTTTCCTCCGGCGTGAAGGTGGCAACCCTGGGCGGATAAATGGTGAGCTTACCGCCGGAGAGCCCTTTGCCGACGTAATCGTTGGCATCGCCTTCCAACTCAATGCTCACGCCCTTGGCCAGAAACGCGCCGAGGCTTTGGCCGGCGGAACCGGTGAACTTGATACGCACCGTGTCGTCGGGCAGCAACTCCTCTCCGTGGGCCTTGGCAATTTCGTTGCTTAAAATAGTGCCGACCGTGCGGTTGGTATTGATGATCGGCAACTTGATTTCAACCGACTCGCCGGCCTCGATAGCGCGCTTGGCCAATCGGAGTAACTCGTTATCCAGCGCGTACTCGAGGCCGTGATCTTGAGCTTGGGTACAGTAGGTACCCACGTCCGCGTGCGGCTTTTCAATGGGGGTGAGAATGGAACTGAGGTCGATGCCGTCGGCTTTCCAGTGGTCGATGGCCTTTTGCATCTCGAGCGCGTCCACGCGGCCGACCATTTCATCGATCGTGCGAAAGCCAAGAGTGGCCATGATCTGGCGCGCTTCCTCGGCGACCATGAAAAAATAATTCACCACATGCACGGGGTCGCCGGCGAATTTATTGCGCAACTCCGGATCCTGCGTGGCGATGCCCACGGGGCAGGTATTGAGGTGGCACTTGCGCATCATGATGCAGCCCATGGTGATGAGCGGCGCGGTGGAGAAACCCATTTCCTCCGCACCAAGCAACGCGGCGATGACCACGTCGCGGCCGGTCTTGAGGCCGCCGTCGGTTTGCAACACCACGCGGCTGCGAAGATCGTTGAGCACCAGCGTTTGGTGTGTCTCGGCGATGCCCAGTTCCCACGGTAAACCGGCGTGTTTAATACTTGTGAGCGGCGACGCGCCGGTCCCGCCGGTCTCGCCGGAAATCAAAATGTGATCCGCATGCGCCTTGGCCACGCCGGAGGCGATAGTGCCCACGCCCACTTCGGACACGAGCTTCACGCTCACGCGCGCGGCGCGATTGGCGTTTTTGAGATCGTGAATGAGCTGCGCCAGATCCTCGATGGAATAAATATCATGATGCGGCGGCGGGCTGATGAGCCCCACGCCGGGTGTGCTGTGACGGATGCGCGCGATGGTGTCATCCACCTTACGACCGGGCAGTTCGCCGCCTTCGCCGGGCTTCGCGCCCTGGGAAATTTTGATCTGCAATTCGTCGGCATTCGTTAGGTACCAAATGGTGACGCCGAAACGGCCGGAGGCAACCTGCTTGATCGCCGAGCGTTTGGAATCGCCGTTGGGCAGCGGATTGAAGCGCTTGGAATCTTCGCCGCCTTCGCCCGTGTTGCTCTTGCCGCCGAGGCGGTTCATGGCAACGGCCAAGCCCTCGTGGGCCTCG
>CAJWPV010000239.1 GCA_913045395.1 uncultured Verrucomicrobiota bacterium
AAATTGCTGGTACGAATCGAAACTGTTCATGCGCGCGGCGGTTTGAAGCGCGGCGATGGATTGCGGATTCCACATGTGCTTCTCTCCCTCGGCGCGCCAGTGGAATTCGCCGGGGTTGGGCAGCGATGAGGTTTCGTCCTCGGCCCGCTCGGGAAAACCCAGAGCGTGGCGACGAATCATTTCCTCGGCCAACTCAGTGAGGTTCACGCCCTGTACTCGACTTGCGGTGCCCACGAAGCAGCGATCAATCACATCGTCCCGGAGGCCGATAGCCTCGAAAATCTGTGCCCCCTTGTAGGAGTGCAAGGTGGAGATGCCCATCTTCGCCATGACCTTGAGCATGCCCTTGGCCACCCCCTTGCGGTAAGCGATCACGATCGACTTGTCACCGGCAAATTTCTCGTCATCAGTCAGGCCCTCGCGACGCGCCTGCCACAACGACTCAAACGCAAGGTACGGGTTGATGGCATCCGCGCCGTAACCAACAAGCAAACAGTGATGATGCACCTCACGCGCCTCGCCAGTTTCAAGCACCAAACCAATCTGTGTGCGGAGCGCGTTCTTCACGAGATAATGATGCACCGCGCCGGTGGCCATCAGCGTGCTGATCGGAATGCGGTCGGCCGATATCGCGCGGTCGGAAAGAATGGCGATGTTGAAGCCATCGGCGATGGCCTGCCCGGCCTCGGCACAAATGCGCTCCAGCGCCTTGGCCACACCGGCCGTGCCCTCGGCCTTGGGGAAGGTGATGTCGATTTCCTTGGAGCGCCAGCCGCGGTAATCCATGCCTTTTAGCGCGTGCAATTCCTCGTTGGTGAGAATGGGATGCGGCAGGCGCAGGCGTTGGCAGTGGTCCTCGGTGGTATTGACGAGATTTTTCTCCGGCCCAATGTAGCATTCGAGCGACATAATGACATCCTCTCGGATGGAATCGATGGCCGGATTGGTGACCTGCGCGAAGAGTTGGCGGAAATAGTCGTAGAGCATACGCGGCTTGTCGCTGAGACAGGCGAGCGAGGCGTCGTTGCCCATGGATCCAACCGGATCGCGTAGCTCGTGGATGAGCGGCAGCAGCATGAACTGCATCGTCTCGGTGGTGAATCCGAAGGCCTGCATGCGTGGGAGCAGCGTGTCCTTGACCAAGCCGTGCGCAGTGCCGGTGGCGGCCAGGTCATCGAGCTCAATTCGCTGGTTGCGCAGCCATTCCCCGTACGGCCTGCGGGTGGAGAAGTCGGCCTTGATTTCCTCATCTGGAATCATCGCGCCCTGCTCGAAATCCACAAGAAACATCCGGCCTGGCTGCAGGCGTCCCTTGGACTTAACGTTGGCGGGATCTACCGGGATCACGCCCACTTCGCTGGCCATGATCACGCGGTCGTCGTGCGTGAGATAATAGCGGCTTGGGCGCAGACCGTTTCGGTCAAGCACAGCTCCTATGTATTTGCCGTCGGTAAAGGCGATGGACGCCGGACCATCCCACGGTTCCATGAGGCAGGAATTGTATTCGTAAAAATCGCGCTTGGCCTGCGGCATTTGCCTATGTTTCTGCCACGCCTCAGGCACCATCAGCAGCACGGATTCCTGTAATGAACGACCGCTCATAAGCAGAAACTCCAGCGCATTGTCGAAGTTACCCGAGTCGGAACATTCTTGTTCCATGATAGGATAGAGTTTTTGTAGGTCGTCGCCAAAAAGATCACTTTGCAACGTGCCTTCTCGAGCGCGCATGGCATTGATGTTACCACGCAGCGTGTTGATTTCTCCATTGTGGCTCATGAACCGGAACGGCTGCGCGCGGTCCCAACTGGGGAAAGTGTTGGTGGAGAAGCGCGAGTGCACCATCGCGAGGTGCGTCTGAAAATCGGGATTGGAGAGATCTGCGAAGTACGTGAACAACTGTTCGGTGGTGAGCATTCCCTTGTAAATCATCACCTTTGAGGACAGGCTGCAGATGTAAAAAAGCAGCGCCTGCTCCAGTGTGGCATCGAAACGCAGTTGATGGCTGGCTCGTTTGCGGATGATGTACAGCTGGCGTTCAAAGTCATCGCCCTCCAGGCCTTCCGATGCACCGATAAATAGCTGCATGATGTGCGGCTCGGCAGCACGTGCGCTGGGGCCCACGTCGGCCTTGTCTGCTTGCACTGGCACCTCACGCCAGCCGAGGCAAGTCTGGCCCTGCTCGGCGATGATGGCTTCCACGATGGCAATGCACTTCGCTCGCTCGGCCTCGATCCGCGGAAGGAAAACCAGCCCCGCGCCGAAACGCCCTTTTGCGGGCAACTTCACACCAAGTTCCCCCTGAGCGACCTTATCAAGAAAACCCCACGGCAGCCCGGTGAGAATGCCGCTGCCATCGCCGGTGTTGGCCTCACAACCGCACGCGCCGCGGTGATCCATGTTTTTGAGCATCTGAATGGCATCAAGCACAATCTGATGGCTCGGCACGCCCTTCACATTGGCCACAAACCCAACGCCACAGCTATCCTTCTCGTTGGCAGGATCGTATAGACCGTGCTTTTTGGGAAATCCAATCGGTCTGACTCGGGCACTCATTCTATTCAAAATGCAAAAAAAACTGGGGAAACATCATAACGGGCAAAACTCGTTTTTTCCCAGACAAGAGCTATCCAAACGATCACCAGCATGAACAGGCACTATTAAAGGAGGGACAGCATCCCACTGCCAAAAAGCTTAAGCAATATTTTAATGTCTAATGAACTTCATTAGTTGTGCTTATTTATGTGTTGAATGTGCTTAACCTCGCCTCTTGGTTGGCCAGGCGCTCAAGATGAGTCGCTGCATCGGCCATCGCTTCCCTCTCGCCTGCCAAGTCCGGCACTATTGCGGCTAGGCGGTAAAATAGTACGTCCTCCGGGTTGCCCTGCGCTTTGCCTAGCGTCAACTGCCCCGCCAAGCCAACACACGGCTTGCCAAGTCGCTGACAAAGCTTCGCAACCTGGCCAGTCCCTTTTCCCATCAGCGTCTGCTCATCGATCGCCCCCTCCGCCGTCACCACGAAATCTGCCTCGCCAATTTTTGTTTCCAGATTGGTCGCATTGGCAAATACATCGAAACCGGGCTCAATCGTCGCGCCGGCAAACGCCATCATCCCAAATCCAAGCCCTCCCGCCGCCCCGGCGCCGGGTGTTACCGAAAAATCAGTACCAAGCATCTCAGCGGCGACCCTGGCCAAGCGCCCGAGACAGGCATCCGCCTTGGCAAAATCTCCCGGTCGTATGCCTTTTTGAGGTCCAAAAACGCGCGTGGCTCCATCGATACCGAGCAGGGGATTTTGCACATCACTCGCCACCCTCACCCTTGGCCATGTCTGTTTCGTCGGCGCCTGGATTGAAACCAAGCAGTCGAGTTCGCACCATCGATCGATCGCTTTGCCGCGCAAATCGCGAAACATCCAGCCAAGCGACCGCGCCATGCCAAAGCCCCCGTCATTCGTCGCGCTGCCCCCGATGCCCACAAGGCACTGCGTCGCCCCCCCCTGGCCGACGGCGAGCAGTAGCGTCCCCACCCCGCGAGTGTCCAGATCAAACGGATGAAACCTCCCACGAGGCAGCAGGGCCAAGCCGCTCGACTGTGCCGACTCCACCACCGCCTGCCCGGACTCGGCATCGAGCCACCAGGCTGCCTG
>CAJWPV010000240.1 GCA_913045395.1 uncultured Verrucomicrobiota bacterium
GCTGGTTGAGTTGCTACTGAACAGCCGGGGCAGGGAGGGGCGGGTCGATTTATTCGTCGGTCGCCAGCGCATCAACGGCGACCCTCTTAAACCGTCACGTCTCCTGTTCCAATGCCCGGATGATCAGTTGCCCGCTCGCGTGGTGCATCTCTTTGACAAACTGCCAGTTGATGAGCAGCCACCGTCGTGGAGTTCCCCGTGGAAGTTGTCGACCGGGGAGGTGAAGCCGGTCGAAACACTCGGTGTCACATCCATCGCCACGTATCTTGAATGCCCATACCGGTTTTATCTGCGCCATGTGTTGCGGATGGAGTCACTCGACCTCGAGCAGCGCGAACTCGACGCACGCGGCTTCGGTTCGCTGGTGCACAACGTACTCGACGCATACGGCATGGATGTTTCCGCGCGAGGGATTGAAGATGCCGAACTGAATCAACAATATTTCGTTGCGGAGCTGGGTCGCCAGGTGGAGCAACAGTTTGGTAAACAACTGTCCCTGCCGCTGACCGTGCAACGCGAGATTGCCAGGAAACGGTTGATGCTCGTTGCCATTGAGCAATCCAAGGCTCGGCGGGAAGGCTGGGAGATTATTGACACGGAGCGATCGTTTGAGGTGATGCTGGATGGGTTGTTGATCAGCGGCCGGATTGACAGGATTGAGAAAAATGCAAACACCGGCGAAGTGCGCGTGCTGGATTACAAGACATCCAACAAGGCCAAGCCGCCGGCTGATGCTCATTGGCGGCGGTTCAACGAGGCACGCGACGGGGAACTTGTGCCGAGATACGCACGGTTCCAGATTGGCGATAAAATGTATCGTTGGAGAAACCTGCAGCTTCCACTTTATGCCTGGGCGTTGGAGCAGGAGTTCGGAACGGCGATTGCCTTGGGCTATTTTAACATCCCTGAAGTCGGCGCGAACACCGGTATTTCCTTGTTGGAGCCTTTTGACCGTGAGTTGTTCAACGCAGCGGTGGAATGCGCAAAAGGGGTGGTTGCAGACCTGAAATCAGGGCGGTTTTGGCCGCCGGCTGCCAAGCCGGATTACGATGATTTTAATGGGATTCTTTTTGGTCAAGCGACGAAGACAGCCATTGAGCCGGGCAAGGAGGGTGCAGCATGAGGGCAATCCCGAACACGATGATCCGAGCCTCGGCCGGTTCAGGGAAAACCTTCCAACTCACCAACCGCTTCATTCGGCTGCTGCTCAACGGTCAAGCGCCGGAGCGGATCATCGCGCTGACGTTCACCCGCAAGGCGGCCGGGGAATTCTTTGAGGGCATTCTCACCAAACTGGCCAGGGCAGCGAGTGACCCGGAAGAAGCCAAGCGTTTGGCCAGTGGCATCGGCCAAGCGGAGGGCGATTTTGGGCCGGATGATTTCCGATCGGCACTGCGGGATCTGGTGAAGAAGATGAACCGGTTGTCGCTGGGGACGATCGACAGCTTTTTTCACCGGGTGCTGGGGATGTTTTCGCCCGAATACGGTTTGGGTGGCGAGTTCGAGATGATGAGTGAGTTTGAGCGAAAACATACCCGTTTGTCGGTGCTCGAAACTTTGTTCACCCGAAGCCGGGGGGATCGCGGCGGGCAGGAGAGCTTGATCGAGTCGCACCGGTTGGCGACAGCCGGGCAGGAGCGGCGCGATTTTGTAAAATCCTTCACGGAACATTTGAATCGTTGCCACGAACTTTTGCTGCGTGTGCCTGAGGCGAACCGCTGGGGGTCGCCGGAGAGAATTTGGCCGAGTGGTAATCCGTGGGTGAAGCAGAAACAGGATTTGGCAGAAACAGTGAATGAATGGCGAGAGATGATCGACGGGGCCGGATTCTCCGCCAAGCTTTGCAACGCTTGGGAAAAGATTGCGGATCATCTCGCCGGATGGGTGCCGGGGCTAAGCCTCAAGCCTGCGTCCTCAGTCGTTTTTGATCGTGCGATTGCCGGGTTGGATGAAATGGAGAACGGAGATTGGGAACTGCCCTTTGACAGGAAAGTCTATTACCCCACAAAAATATTTTGCCGGAAACTCGCGCGGATTCTCCGGCATTGCGTGGCGTGGGAACTGGAAACAAGACTCACCCGCACGAAAGGCATTCACAGTTTACTTTCGGCATATGAGGAAGTGTACGACGCCCAGGTGCGCCGGGCGGGGCGGTTGACGTTTTCTGATTTGCCGATGCTGCTTGCACCGCGCGAAGGCCAAGCGGTGTTGGGCGGTGGTGGCCCAAATCAACTCGACATCGAATACAGACTCGACGGCGCGTTCGACCACTGGTTGCTCGATGAATTTCAGGACACCAGCACGGTGCAATGGCGCGTGATGGAGAATCTCATCGATGAGGTGATGCAGGATCCGGAGGGAGAACGAACGTTCTTTTGTGTCGGAGACCCCAAGCAGTCGATCTACCAGTGGCGAGGCGGTGATCCGACGCTTTTCGACCGCATCGAGGCCCGGTACCAAGCCGCTGCCTCTGGGGAGTTTGAGACCGTTTCGCTGGATGTATCGTGGCGGTCCTGCGGGGCGGTGCTGGACTTGGTCAACGCGGTTTTCGGCTCCCCGGTGGTGTTGCAACAGTTCGATGAAAACCAAACGGCAGCCGACCGCTGGGCCGCAACGTGGGAAAATCATCAACCCGCCAGGCCAAGGGCCGGTGAAGACGGGCACGCTATGTACATCACTGTCGAGGCCAGGGAGGAGCGCTGGGCGTTGGTTGCTCATTTGCTTGATCGCATTCAGCCCATTGCAAACGGGTTGAACTGCGCAATCATCGTCCAGAAAAACAACACGGTTCGTGAGGTGGTGGATTTCCTGCGCGGCGCACTCCCGGACGTGCCGGTTGTCGGGGAGTCGGCGACTAACCCCGGCGCGGACAATCCGCTGGGCATGGCGCTGCTTTCTCTTTTCCGGGCGGCGGCCCATCCGCGCGAACGATTCAGCGGGGGACATGTTTCGCTGACGCCTCTGGCCAGGCTGGTTCCGTCCGACCCGGATGAACGCCAGGCTGCTCTACGTAGCGTGCAACGCGATGTCTACCGGCAGGGTTTCGAGCCGGTGGTTTTCGGCTGGCTCGGACTCATCGATAAATCGAACATGGATCCCTTTGCGCAGTGGCGGGCGAAACAGTTCCTCGACTTGGCGAGGCAGTTCGACGAGACCGGCAGTCGGGATATTGATGAGTTTGTTCAATTTGTGACGGCACAAGAAACGACCGATGCCTCCGGTGCAAACGTCGTTCAGGTGATGACCATCCACAAGGCGAAGGGATTGACGTTCGATGCCACCATAGTGCCGGACGTCGAGGGTTTCCGACTCGATGAAGTCCCAAGGGACACCTTGCACACGCACAAAAGCGGAGACGCCGATGCCGACTGGATTCTCTCCCTGCCGAACAAGGAAATTTGTGAAGTGGATGATCAACTCGGCCCGGCCCTCGCAGAGGCACGCTCCGATGGGTGTTACGAAAACTTTTGCAAGCTTTACGTCGGGCTCACTCGGGCAAGCCACGGGTTGTACGTGGTCTCCACGGAGCGCAAGCCCACTGGCAGATCATCAAACTATATCCGCCTGTTGAACGAGACATTGGCGGAAGGGGATAGCAAACCGCTTGTGGGAGCGCCGGTTTCTGCCGGGATTGTTT
>CAJWPV010000241.1 GCA_913045395.1 uncultured Verrucomicrobiota bacterium
CAATAATCTCCCAAACGAGACCGGTGACATTCAGCGTGAGTTGACCGAGAACATCTCCGAGCTGCGCGGGACGGTTGAGGATGCCGCCGAGAAAATCATCGGCAGCGACGAGGACGCCATGCGCTTCGCCGCCGACCGGCTCAATGAGTTGCGCGAGGAGGTCGAGCGCGAGATGGAGCAGGCGATGAACGAGCGCCCGGGCCAACAACGGGGTCGCGAGGGCGAACGCGATCAGGAAGGCGACGGGCAGAATCCTCGTGGCCAAGGGCAGCGCCCACAGGAAGGCGAAAACCAGGAAGGCGAAAACCGCGAAGGTTCAGGCGCACAACAGGACGCTCAACAGCAGGAGAATCAACAGCAGCAGGGTAGAGGCCAGCGCCAACCCGGCGGTGAGGCGCAGGAAAATCAACAACGCCAGGGCAGAGGCCAAGCGCAGGAGGAACAGCAAGACCGACCGGGTCAAGGCCAGGGGCGGCGTCCCAACGATCAGGATAATCCGCAAACAGCCCAAGGCCAAGGTGGGCAACCGCGTGACCCAAATGACCTGCCCGACCGTCGCCCTGACGGCAACCGTGACAACGGTGGCAGCAGCGGTGGCTCCGACCGGTTCCGGGACTTGGATAACTTCGATTTTGACGGACCGCTGACCGGGCTCGACTACCGCGACTGGGAGGATCGGCTCCGCGAAGTCGAGGAAGTCATCGAGATTCCCGAGTTGCGCAACCAGGTCTCGGAGGTGCGCCAGCGCGCTCGCGACATCCGCCGCGAAAACAAGGAAAATGGCAAACCGCCGAAATGGGACTTGGTGGACATGCAAATTCTGCGCCCAATGACCGAGATCAACAAGCGGCTCGAGCAGGAGCTTTCATTGCGCCAGCCCAAGCGCGAACTCGTCCCGGTCGATCACGACCCCGTGCCGGAGCAATACTCCGAACTCGTCCGCCGCTACTACGAACGCCTCGGCGGCCGAAAGGAGAAGAACAGTACGGATAATTAAACGCAGAGAACGAAGTAAAGGGCGTTGCGTTTACTAAATGTCTGAATACGATTCCATCGTTTTTAAGAGTCCCGAGTGGCTGCCAGTGGCGCTGGGGGTGTCGGCATTGGTGATTCTCGTTTCGCTTTGGGGCTACGGCCGCGCGCGGCTGCCGATGCACCTCAAGGTCACCGGCATCACCCTCAAGACGTTAGGGATTGCGTTGCTATGCTTTTGCCTGCTCGAGCCGGAATTGGTACAGGAGAAGGCCAAGCCGGGGGCGAACTTTATCGCTGTGTTGGCGGACAACAGTCAAGGTATGGTCATCCGGGATGCTGGCAGCACGACCTCGCGTGCGGAGGAATTGTCAAAGGCGCTCAAGTCGCAGCCGGGCGACTGGCAGGAGGCACTCGACGAGAATTTCCAGATCCGGCGCTATTCCTTCGACACTCGACTGCGGACGACCGGCGACTTCGACTCACTCGATTTCAAGGGCCGCGCCAGTTCGCTCATCGGATCGACGCGCAACATTGGCCAGCGCTTCAGTGGCCGGCCGCTCGCCGGCATCCTGGTGTTCAGCGATGGCAACGCCACCGACCTCGAGAGCCTTAACGATGGCCTTGGCCCGCTGCCGCCGGTTTATCCGGTCGTCATGGGCAAAGAATCACTCATCAAGGACATCTCGATCACCTCGGTGAAGGTGACGTCATCGACATTCGAGGATGCGCCGGTATCGATCCATTGCTATCTCAAGGCCCCCGGCTTTCCCGACGACCAAATAGAGGTTCGCTTGTTCGACCCCGAGGGCAAGCTGCTGGACAGCAAGCTGCTTGACACCCCGCCACCTGCGGCTGGCAAAGCGATGAAGATTGAATTTGAGGTGAAGCCGGAGGCGCTTGGTGTTTCGTTTTACACTGTCGAGGTTCGTCAGGCGGAACGGCCGGAAGGCCAGGCCGTCGAAGAGGAGGCCACGATGGCCAACAACCGCCTTGTCGTCGCGGTCGAGCGGCGCAAGGAGCCGTACCGCATTCTTTATGTCGCCGGCCGGCCCAACTGGGAATACAAGTTTCTCAAGCGCGCTCTCGACGACGATCCGCAGATCGACTTGGTTGGCTTGATCCGTATTGCCAAGCGCGAACCGAAATTCGTTTTTCTTGGGCGCGAGGGCGAAAGCAGCAACCCACTTTTCAAAGGTTTCCGCGGTGACGAGGAGGAGGAGGGTAGTTATGATAAACCAAGACTCAAACGCCTCAACGTGAAGGACGAGGACGAGTTGAAGGAGGGCTTTCCGAAGAGCGCCGGCGAGTTGTTCGGCTACCACGCGATCATTCTGGACGACCTCGAGTCGGCGTTTTTCATGCCGCACCAGCGCGAGTTGATTCGCCGCTACGTTTCCGAGCGCGGCGCCGGTTTCATGATGCTCGGCGGCCAGGAGTCGTTCACGCAGGGTAAATACGAAAACACCCCGATAGCCGAGCTGCTGCCGGTCTATCTGCAGCGCAGTGGCTCAGTTTCACCCCTAGACAATATGGAATTTGCATTGACCCGCGAGGGTTGGCTCAGCCAGTGGGTCCGCATTCGCAAAACCGAGGCAAACGAGAAGGATCGCCTTGAGGACATGCCAAAGTTTCGCGTGCTCAACCAGGTCGACCGGATTAAGCCCGGTGCCAGCGTGATGGCTTCTATGCTTGATGAAAACGGCCGTAAATTGCCGGCGCTCGTGGTGCAACGTTATGGTCTCGGTAAGTCGGCGGCTCTTTTGGTTGGCGACATGTGGCGCTGGCAGATGGCCGGCGACGGCAAACGCGAGGATCTGCCGCGTGCCTGGCGGCAGATGATCCGCTGGCTCGTCGCTGATGTGCCCAACCGCGTGCAACTCACCACCAAGGCCGACTCCGGCGCGGCGGGGCTCGGCCGCAAGTTGACCATCAGCGCGCGCAACGAGGAATTTAAGCCGCTTGGCTTCGCCAACGTGGAGTTGAGTGTGTTGCCTTCCGGCGACGAATCGAAGGCGATCGACTTATCGGTCGAGCCGGCCGGCACCGAGACCGGCGCGTTCGAGTCGCTCTATATCCCGCGCGAGGAGGGCGGCTATGTGGCGCGGGCCAAGGTGCGGGACGAGGACGGCAAGGTGATCGGCGACGTCGAGGCCGGCTGGGCCAGCAACCCGGCAGCGGAAGAGTTCAGTTCGCTGCAGCCCAACGTAGCGCTCATGGAGGACTTGGCCGAGCGCACCGGCGGCCGCGTGCTCGCTGTCAGCGATTTGGCCAAGTGGGCGAAAGAGCTGCCGACGAAACAATCGCCCGTGATGGAATCGTTCCCAACCCCGCTGTGGCACCTGCCGTGGATGTTCGCCGCTGCGCTGCTGCTGTTGGTCACCGAGTGGTGGCTGCGAAGGAGGCACTGGCTGCCATGAGGTTGTTGTTGCTGAGTCTGTTGCTGTTGCCCTTGGCCAAGTCGGCCGCGGAGATCGCGATTTTTAACGAGGTAAATGAGCGTCGCGTGATGATCATCACTGGGGCTGGCGGCGAGGAGGAATACACCGAGTTGTTCGCCGAGTGGGGGGGGAGCTTGGTCAAGGCGTTCGACGGCAACGCTGCCGAGATGGTGCACATCACCAACAGGCCGGAAGACACCGGCGCGCGAAAGACTGTCGAG
>CAJWPV010000242.1 GCA_913045395.1 uncultured Verrucomicrobiota bacterium
CCGAGTCCACCATGTGGCAGGCCAACTCGAACATCCCGCCACCTGGGTATCGGCCCAACTCGCGGCGCAGCGACCCCGAGGCCATCTTGCCCATCATCCCATCAACCTCCATGATTTCCCCAAGCCAACCTTCACGCACCGCCCGATACATGAATTGGAATGCCGGGTTGTATCGCAGCATGTAGCCCATCTGCACCGTAAGCCCCCTGTTCTTGGCCAAACCAAGCAACTCACGAAAATCACTCAACGTCACCCCTCCCGGCTTGTCGTGATGAATATGGCATCCTGCCTGTACCGCACGCTTGGCCACTGCAACCAGGTACGGCACCTCGGTTTCAATAGCCACCGCCTCCAAACCGGGTGTCGCCAGCAATTGCTCCTCCGAGAGTTGCTTCACACCACGGTAGGAGCCGCTGTCGGGAATCGGCGACCCGGCGGCCTCGCGTGGCTGTGCCACGCCGACCAACTCGAAATCATCGGAGAGCTTGCGGATCGCTGCCAACTTGCCGGAAGCGTGCGAGTGGCCGCTGCCGAGTTGGCCAATCTTGATTCTCGGCTTGGCCCCTTTGACGATGAATGGCATCGCCAAAGCCGCACCGGTGGAAGCCCGAATAAACTGTCTGCGCTGCATACGGCGATTGGATGGGATTTCCATTGCGCTGAAAACAAAAAAAGTGAGTTACAGGTTTGCTTTTAACAGGAACCTGCAACTGAAACCTTGAAACTTTTCCCTTCAGGCCGCATGAACCCCTGCCGCTTTTGGCAGGACAAGCGGACGACTCATGTCCCACGGGCACAGACACCTCACGGAGAACGATCCAACGTTCACAGCAAAAAAACGCTCCACCACGGAGATCATCCGGCGCGTGAGCGTCTATCTTTGGCCTTACAAATGGCTTGCGCTGGCCACGGTCGGTTGCGCCGTCCTATCGCTGCTCTGCGGCTTGGCTTTCCCGAGGCTCACGCAATTCATCATCGACGATATCATCCATGACGGTCAAACGGACAAGTTGACGCCGGTGATCCTGTTGTTGCTGGGGGCGTTTTTCCTGCGCGACTTTTTCAACAGTGTCCGCATCCAGGTGAACAATCACTTCGAGCAGAACGTGGTGTTCGACATGCGGCGCGACGTGTATTCGCGGTTGCAGCGGCTGCCAGTGGGCTACTATGACAAGCGCGCCTCGGGCGACCTGATGACGCGCGTGATCGAGGACGTCAACGCGGTCGAGCGGCTGCTCATCGACGGCACCGAGCAAGGCACCGTCGCCACCGTCAGCATCTTCGGCGTGCTGGCAATTTTGTTTGCCACCAACCCGGTGCTGGCCGCGGTGGCGATGATCCCAATCCCGTTGCTCGCGCTTGGCGCAATGTGGTACACACTTTCTGCACACAAACGCTACCGAAAGCAGCGCCAGGCCTCGAGTGCCATGAACGCGCTGCTGATGGACAACCTGCAGGGCGTCCGGGAGATCAAGGCGTTCGGCCGCGAGCAACACGAGGACAGCCGGTTTGCCGACCGCGCCGAGGCGATGCGACAGGGCACACTCACCATCATGCGCGCCTGGGCGTTCTACAACCCTACGATGAGTTTCGTTGCCGCGACCGGTACCGGCCTTGTGCTGTGGATAGGCGGCAGCCAGGTGATGAACGACCAGATGAGCGTCGGCGAGCTGGTCGCGTTCCTGTTTTATCTCGCGCTGTTTTACGAGCCGATCGGCAAACTGCACGGGCTGAACCAAATGCTCCAGGCCGCCCGGGCTGGTGGCGAGCGGGTGTTTGACATTCTCGATTCCAGAGAGGAACGCTGGGATGCCGCAGAGCTTAAACCGCTCCCTGAACCGGTGCGCGGAGAGGTTGAGTACCGCGGTATTCACTTCCAGTACACCCAGGACAAGCCGGCGCTTCACGACATCTCACTCCTGGCCAGGCCAGGGCAGATGACCGCGCTGGTTGGTCCCACCGGCGCCGGTAAATCGACTCTCATCAACCTGCTGCCGGCGTTTTACGAGGTCACCCTCGGCGCGATCACCATCGACGGGCAGGACATCGCCCTCACCTCGCTCGAGTCGCTGCGCGAAAACATCTCCGTCGTCAGCCAGGAACCGTTCCTATTCAACGGCACCGTCGGCGAGAACATCGCGTACGGCAACCTAGACGCCAGCGCCGAGCAAGTCACCGAGGCTGCCCAGGCCGCGAACTGTTTCGAGTTCATCAGCGAATTGGCCGACAGATTCGACACCAAGGTCGGCGAGCGCGGCGTCCGGCTCAGCGTTGGCGAGAAGCAGCGTATCAGCATCGCCCGCGCCCTGCTCAAGAACTCGCCGATCCTCATCCTCGACGAGGCTACCGCCAGCGTGGACACAGCCACCGAGCGCCTCATTCAGCAGGCGCTCGAGCGGCTCATGATCGGCCGCACAACCTTCGTCATCGCGCACCGGCTCAGCACCATCCGCGACGCCGATCAGATTCTCGTGTTGAAAAATGGCCGGGTCATCGAACGTGGCACGCACAACGAGCTCGTCGGGCAACAAGGCCTTTATGCGCGGCTGGCCCGTATTCAAAACACCACCTTCATCGAGGAAAGCTTCGCAAAACTCGAACCTGTCACCTGACCGGCATGCCAAGCCTGCTCATCGCCAGCCACAACACCCACAAGATGGCAGAAATGGCCACGATTCTGGGAGAAGACTTCGACGTACAGAGCTTGGCCAGGCACAACGGAGCGCCGGAAGTCGAAGAGAACGGGGACACCTTCACTGCAAACGCCGTTAAAAAAGCCGTTGAGACCGCCGCCTGGCTGAGCAGCCAAGCGCTTGGCCAAGCGCTGCCGGATTTCGTGCTCGCGGATGATTCAGGCCTGGCAGTCGATGCGCTCGGCGGCTCACCGGGCGTTCACTCCGCGCGATTTGCCGGCGACAATGGCAACTCAACCGACGAGGCCAACAACGCCAAGCTGCTGCGTGCATTGGCCGGTGTGACTGGCGACGATCGAGGCGCGCAATTCCAATGTGTGCTGGCGTTGGCCGCACTTGGCCAAGCCAGCGAAGTCAGGACGTTTGATGGCATTTGCCGTGGCAGAATTGCCCAAGCTGAGAGCGGTCAAGCCGGTTTTGGCTACGATCCACTCTTCATTCCCGATGGCCACGACCTCAGCTTTGCCGAGCTTGGCCCCTTGGTAAAAAACGCCACCAGCCACCGCGCCCGCGCCCTGGCCAAGCTGGCGGAGTACCTGGGCCGTGGTTGAACCGGTTCAGAGCCCCCACACAATGGGAACCATCAACCAGACCAGAAAGCCCACCAGCAGCGTCAGGCCAAGGCCGGCCTTGATATAGTCGGTGAACCGGTATTTGCCCGGGCCGGACACGAGGATGCAGGCCGGCTCGAACGGCGCGACAAACGACGACGATGCCCCTAGCATCACCGCAATCGCAAACGTCTGTCCGCTGACCTGGAGCGTGTCCGCGGTCTGCATCGCAACTGGCAGTACCACCAGCGCGGCGGCGGCGTTGGACATCGTCTGAGTCAGGAACATTGTCAGCAGGATGAAGCCGGCGAGTACGGTGCGAGGACTGTCGAACGCGCTCTGGATGCCCTCGGCCAGCCAATCGGCCGTGCCTGACTCGCGCATCGCCG
>CAJWPV010000243.1 GCA_913045395.1 uncultured Verrucomicrobiota bacterium
AAATCGAATCCTGACCTGTGTTGCGCTTGGCTTGTTGACCAGCGTCCTGATTGGTTGCGGACCCGGTGCCAAGCCGGTCGATCAAGGCGCACATAACAAGGTGTTGAACATTACAGTTGGCACCGAGCCGGAGGATATCGATCCGCACGTGGTCACCGGTGTGCCGGAGCATCATATCATCGTTGCGTTGACGGAGGGATTAGTTGCGGAAGACCCGGTTGATTTGCACCCCGTGCCAGGCACGGCGGAGAGGTGGGAGGTTTCCGATGACGGCACGGTGTACACATTTCACCTGCGAGAGAATGCAAAGTGGACGAACGGTGACCCGGTCACGGCGGATGACTTTGTACAGTCGTTCAAGCGCATCCTCACGCCGGCGCTGGCCTCGAAGTATTCCTATATGTTGTTCGTGATGAAAGGAGCTGAAGATTACAGCTTGGGCAAGCTCAAGGACTTCTCGCAGGTCGGCGTCAAGGCGATCGACGAGCGGACGCTGGAGATCACGCTCAACTCCCCCACTCCCTACTTTCTTTCACTGCTCAATCATTACACCTGGTTTCCGGTGCATATTGCGACGGTTGCGAAACACGATGGACTGACCCGGCGCGGCAGCGGCTGGACCAAGCCGGAGAATTTCGTCAGCAATGGCGCCTTCAGGTTGAAATCATGGAGGCTTGGCCGGAAGATTGTCGTGGAGAAAAACCACGATTACTGGGATGCCGAAACGACCAAGCTCAACGAGATTCACTTCTATCCCATTGAACTAGAGACCACGCAGGAAAACGCCTTTCGCGGCGGCCAACTGCACAACATATACAGCCTGCACATCGACAAGATCGCCACTTACAAGAAGGAGCACCCTGACGAGTTGCGCATCAAGCCGCATTTGGCCTCCTACTTTTACCGGTTCAATGTCACGAAGAAACCGTGTGACGACGTCCGTGTCCGCAAGGCCCTGGCGATGGCACTTGATCGTGGCAGCATCACGGAAAACGTGACCAAGGGAGAACAGATGCCGGCACTGTTTTTCACCCCACCGGGTGTCGCCGGCTACACGGCGCGGGCGCGGATCGAGGAAAACGTCGAGAAAGCCCGGCAACTGCTCGCCGAGGCCGGCTATCCGGACGGCAAGGGCTTCCCGTCGCTCGAGCTCCTTTACAACACCACCGAGGGGCACCGCATTATCGCCGAGGCCATCCAGCAAATGTGGAAGAAAAACCTGAACATCAACATCACGCTGCAAAACCAGGAATGGAAGGTGTACCTCGATCGCCAGCGGGAGATGGACTACCAGATCAGCCGTGCCGGCTGGACCGGCGACTACCCCGACCCAAATACCTTCCTCGACATGTGGACCTCGTGGAGTCAGCAAAATCAAACCGGCTGGGCTCGGGACGATTATGACGCACTGATCCGCAAGGCAGCTGTCACGCAGGACCCAGAAGCCCGACTGGAGTTGTTCCAACAGGCGGAGGAAATCCTGATGGACGAGATGCCGGTTCTGCCTATCTATATTTACACCCGCGTGTACGCGCTGAATCCCGCCGTCAAAAACTGGCACGCGAACGTGCTCGACCACCATCCGTGGAAACATCTTGACCTCGAGGTGAAGGCCGACGAGTAACGCCGACACCCACCCGCCTGGCCAAGCGCTGACCTGATGCTCA
This sequence comes from uncultured Verrucomicrobiota bacterium, assembly GCA_913045395.1. GTDB lineage: Bacteria > Verrucomicrobiota > Verrucomicrobiia > Limisphaerales > UBA1096 > UBA1096. Next base: position 1,668 of record CAJWPV010000243.1, read on the forward strand.
AGTTCATCCTCCGCCGTGTACTGGAAACCATCCCGGTATTGCTCTGTGTGGCCGCGATGACGTTTTTCATGTGCCGCCTGGCACCGGGCGGGCCGTTCGATGAGGACAAACAGGTGACAGCCGAGGTTCGCGAACTGTTGAACAAGCAGTTCAACCTCGACCAACCACTGCACAAGCAGTTCATCCAATACATCACCCACCTGCCCAACCTGCAGTCGTTCAAGTACCCGAACCGCACAGTCGGCGAGATCATCAGCCAAAAATTCCCCGTGTCGGCCAAGCTCGGCTTTTTCGCAATGTGCATTGCGCTTGGTTTGGGTATTTTATTCGGAGTCATCGCCTCGCTGCGCCCCAACACGTACATCGACTACATCCCCTCGTCGCTGGCAATGATCGGCATTTGCCTGCCGACATTCGTAATGGGGCCGCTGCTCATGCTGGTTTTCTCGCTGCAACTCGGGTGGTTCCCGGCCACCGGCTGGGGCGGGTTCAGTGGCGACCAGTTTTTTGCCAGCGACATGGTGCTGCCGTCGGTAACGCTTGGGTTCTTTTACGCCGCGTACATTTCGCGGCTCACGCGTGGCGGCATGCTTGATATCCTCACGCAGGATTACATCCGCACGGCCAAGGCCAAGGGCGCCTCCGGCCTTCGGGTCATCCTCAAACACTCGCTTCGCGGCGGACTGCTGCCGGTGATCAGTTTCATGGGACCGGCTGTTGCGGGTCTGATCGCCGGATCATTCGTAATCGAAACTATTTTTGCCATCCCCGGCCTTGGCCAAGACTTCGTCAAAAGCGCCTTCAACCGCGACTACACGCTCGTGCTAGGCGTGGTGATGTTTTACGCGACGCTGATCATCCTCCTCAACCTGATCGTCGACATCCTGCAGGTCACCCTCAACCCGAAGCTCAAGTTCGACTAGCCGATGAGCGACACCCCCCCCACCAAGCCAAACGCAACCGACACCGTCGAGAAAGGCGAGTCGCTGTGGGTGGGCGCGTGGCATCGGCTGCGCAAAAACAAAATGGCCCTCGCCGGCGGGGTGTTCATCCTCCTGCTCGCCGGCTTGTCGTTCATCGGGCCTTTTTTTCTCGAGGGCGATTATTACACGAATACCGTGCTCGACGACAACGAGCTGGCACCGGGTGAGAAACGACTTCACCGGGCAGAACCGACTAACGGCGGCAGTGGTTTTCGTGTCGACGACATTCTCGAACCGGTTAGTAGCCAGTCGGCTAAAGCTGCCCAACTAAAGGTCGATTCTGTCACCGTAGAAGGCGCGATTATATCACTGGAAATAGTCGAACCGGGAGATTATTCAGACGAACCACCGCACCCTGTCGCGTTGGCCTATCAAATCAGCAAAAGCGGCCCCGGCCAAGGTGCTACAGTTAGGCTCACTTTCACGGAGTCCTACATTTTGGGTACCGACCACCTCGGTCGCGATCAACTTGGTCGCATCATCAAGGGCGGCCAGATCTCACTCATGGTCGGTATGGTCGCCACCTTTGTCTCGCTCACCATCGGTATCGGCTACGGCACCATCTCCGGCTACTTCGGCGGCAAGGTGGACAGCGTGATGATGCGCCTGGTGGACATCCTCTACTCGCTGCCATTCGTCATCTTCGTAATTTTGCTCATGGTATTTGCAAAAGACCTCGGCGACTCGATCGATGCATGGTTTAAAGTGCGCGGCTCCGAATTCTCCATCTCCGGCCAATGGAACATGCTGCTGCTCTTCGTCGCCATCGGTGCGGTGGAGTGGTTGACCATGGCACGTATCGTCCGCGGCCAGGTGATGAGCCTGCGGCGGCAGGAATTCATCGAGGCATGCATCTCGCTTGGCCTGCCGACTCGACGCATCATCTTCCGCCACATGGTGCCCAACATCCTCGGCCCGGGGATCGTTTACACGACACTGACCATCCCGGCAGTGATGCTGCTCGAAGCGTTCCTC
>CAJWPV010000244.1 GCA_913045395.1 uncultured Verrucomicrobiota bacterium
GCGTTGTCGAACGCGCCTCGGGACAGCACCCCGAAATCAGCCACGTCAACATCCCCGAGCCGATCGGCAAGGGCGGTGCGTTGATTGAGGGGCTCAAGCTCGCGCCAAAGGCCGACCTCGTCGGCTACGTCGATGCCGACGGCGCAACCCCTCCCGCCGCATTCGACGACCTCGTCACCGAATGCGCCGAGGCCGACTGCGTGATCGGCTCCCGCTGGATGGCCGGATCGGTGCTGCGACAGGAGCAAACCTTCCGGCGGCAATTCGTCAGCCGGGTGTTCCATGCGATCGTCCAGGCTTTTTTCTGGATGAACATCCGCGACACCCAATGCGGCGCCAAGGTGATGCAGCGCGAGGCGGTCGAAGCAATCCACGGCCAGCTCACCGTCGCCGACATGGCATTCGACATCAACCTGCTCTACGCCCTCAAGCGTTCTGGTTACACCGTGCGTGAAGTGCCCACCGAGTGGACAGACCAAGTCGGCTCTAAAGTGGAGATGGGCCGCACCTCACTGGTGATGCTAATGTCGGTGATCCGGCTGCGCCTCTACTACTCACCCATCTACAAGTGGCTGGCCCCGCTGCGCCCGCTGGAGGCCTGGCTCTACCGCAAACTCAGCGCTCCCCCGCCCCTTAAGTAACAACGCATTTAGCCAAATGGATAATCATTTATTCGCCTTGGCGCCGAGCCAGATGGCGGCATTTTCAAGAATCTTCAAAACCGGTTGAACCTTGTAGACAGCGTACTGCTGATCGCCTGGGCGGAAATAAAACACCGTCCCTTGGCCAAGATTCCAGAGCGCACCAGTACGGAAGTACTCACCGCCTCTCCAGGTTTCGTCGAGGATGACTTCGTCAGGGGTCGGCACATGGAACGGCTCATCGTACATCTCCGTTTCCGGAATGGTGAATGTCACAGGGATGCCCTTGGTGATTGGGTGTGTTTTGTTGATGATACGAACCTGGCTTGGCTGGACCGGCGTGCAGCAGCTAGGAAACACACAATTTGGGCGCTCCACCAGCAACTGGATCTGGCCGTCGTCGTCACGACGGAACTGGTGCAATTGGCGTGGTCTGGCGTCCGGCTTGGGCATGTTCCATCCGAGTTCACCCTTGTACCGCACATCCACCTGGGCGCGCAGATTCTCCGGCAATTGCTCCAGCGCATCCTCCGCAGCCACCTCCTGCATCGCCACCATGAACGGCACCGACCAGTGCGCCGAGTGCAGCACCACAAAGCCCAGCTTGCCGGCCTTCACTCGGTCGACAATCTCCTGCGACTTGGCCTCGCTAATATCGCGATGCCGCACATGCCCCCAGTAGATCAGCACGTCCGACTCATCGAGCGCCTTGATGGATAGCCCTTGTTCCGGCTGATTGATGTTCGCCGAGGCGACATTGAGCCTAGGATTTTTCTTCAGGTGATCGACGATGTAGTTGCCAGGAAAATTCGCGTAAACCTTCTTTGGCACCGGTTGCTGCTCATCCCAAACCAGCACGTTGATCTTGTCGTCCGCCCAAATTGCGCTCGCTGTCAGGCCAAGCACCCCCACAAACCAAAGCGCCCGCTTCCGCAGAGAGGAAAACAAAGAATTCATGCGCCGGAGAGTGAACACCCGACTTGGCCAAGCCAAGCGCAAAGCAACTGGTTTTCCGGAAAAGCAAAAGGCTTGGGCACCTTATCCAAACGCCCAAGCCTCTTTCAAAAAGAACACTGATTAAACGACTATTTCTTACGTTTCCAATCTTGGGTCATATTCACCCCATCTCGCTGAATCGCTTCTCCCACCTCTCCCGTGTCACCAACTTGATGAAAAGTAACTTCCATGTTGTTTCCATCGACACGCCGGACAGCACGAGCAAAGCTAAATTGACGAGGCTCGCCATTCTGCACCCCGTTCAGTGTTATTTTTTCAAAAAGTTTGCCATCTACAAACGACCATTCGGTATCACTGTATCCTGTCTTGCCAAAGGACTTGCCAACAACTTTGCCGATCTTTGCGTCAAACCCTATAACTCCGTGGGACTCCATGTTCCCTCCAGTCGAATGAATCGATATCGCAGCATCTTTAAGGGCCCACTTGAACGATAACAGCCTTGGAGTCCCGTCCGACCCCTCCCTCTGCCAGTCTCCAAACAGCCAATTGGCCTCAGCCATGTCCACGGCTTCCTTGAGGTTCGTGGGTTGATCTTGGGCACTGACGCTGATGGTCAGTCCGACGAATACGAATAGCGATGCTAGTTTTTTCATTTACATGAGATTGGGCGAGGAGAAAAAATAACTAATTAAATAGTTGTTGTCAACCAGTCTTTCCTTTTTTGCGCTTACCAACAGCGGCCTGCTGGTTCCCTGCCCAACCTGGCGCTTGGCCAAGCGGGGGGGCTCGGGCATGGTTGGAGCAGATCGTGTCATGCATGAGGTGAGTTTTTTGCAGAACCTGGCCGTGGTCATGATTGCCGCCGGCATCGTGACTGTGCTGTTCCAGCGCCTCAAGCAGCCGGTCGTGCTAGGCTACATCGTCGCCGGCATCCTCATCGGCCCGCACTTGTTCGGTTTGGTGGCCACCGAGAAAGTGAGTACACTGGAGGAGTGGTTGAGGTTTCGCTACATAGTCCCAATGGAGGACGAAACGATCGAGTCGCTGGCTGAGCTGGGAATGGTGTTCCTGATGTTCTCGCTTGGGCTCGAGTTTAATTTGCGCAAGCTCCGCCGCGTGGCCGCCACCGCGCTGGTCGCCGCGCCGCTGGCGATCCTACTGATGGTGTTCGCCGGCTACCAGGTCGGCCAACTGATGGGCTGGACATCGGTGAGCAGCCTGTTCCTCGGCGCGATCATCTCCATCGCCTCGACGTCGGTTATCGTGAAGGTATTGCGCGAAATGAAGCGCGACCGCGAGCCGTTCGCCGGGCTGATCTACGGCATCCTGATCCTGGAGGACCTGCTCGGCGTGGTGATGATCGTGCTGCTCACCGGCATCGCGTCCACCGGCGACCTTGGCTTGCCCTCGATGGCTGTCTCCGCCGGTAAGCTACTGGTGTTCCTTGTGACGGTGCTGGTCGCCGGGCTCCTTGTGGTGCCGCGCCTACTCAATTTTGTTGCCCGTTTCGAGAGCAACGAACGTCTGTTGGTTGCCGTGCTGGGGCTGTGCTTTGGCACGTCGCTGGTCGCCGCCAAGCTGGGCTTCAGCGTGGCGCTGGGGGCGTTTCTCGTCGGGGCGGTGATGGCCGAGTCAAAGCAGAGCCGCCGCATCGAGTCGCTGGTCGAGCCGGTGCGCGACCTGTTCACGGCAGTGTTCTTCGTGGCGATTGGCCTGTTGGTGGACCCGGGGCTGTTGTGGCAGCACATCGTGCCCATTGTCGGCATTTCGCTGGTAGTGATGATCGGGCAGATCGCCGGCAACACGTTCGGCACGGTGGTGGCCGGACACGACTTTCGCACGGCCGTGCGGGTTGGCACCGGCCTATCGCAGATCGGAGAGTTCTCATTTGTGATTGCAACGCTTGGCCTGACGATGGGGGTCACTGACCCGAGCCTGTACCCGATTGTCGTCGGGGTGGCCCTGGTCACGACGCTGTTCACT
>CAJWPV010000245.1 GCA_913045395.1 uncultured Verrucomicrobiota bacterium
GTTCAACGGCCGCACCGTCCGCGCCGCGCTCGACGCTGTGCATCATCTAGGCCGTCCGCGGCGCATCCAGTTCGCGGTGCTGGTCGATCGCGGCCACCGCGAGCTACCGGTCAAGCCGGACTTCGTCGGCAAAAACGTCCCCACCGCCCTTGACGAGCGCATCCAGGTTTCGCTCAGCGAGACCGGCGGCGGCGACTCGGTCACGCTGCAAGCCTTGAGCCACAACGAATGATCTGGACCCGCAAACACCTGCTCGATATCGAGTCGCTGGACGCCGAAGAGATCGGCGTGATCCTCGACACAGCCCGCGCTTTCAAGGCGGTTGGCGAGCGCACGATCAAGAAAGTGCCGGCACTGCGCGGGCGCACGGTGGTGAACCTGTTCGTCGAGCCGTCCACCCGCACGCGAATCAGCTTCGAGCTGGCTGCGATGCGGCTAAACGCCGATGTCATCAACTTTACAGCCGAGGCGTCGTCGCTCAGGAAAGGCGAGACCCTCCGGGACACCGGAAAGACGCTCGAGGCGCTCAGCGCCGACATTATCGTCGTTCGCCACAGCGCGGAGGGGGCGCCGCACCTGTTGTCTCGGGTGGTCGATTGCAGCGTTGTCAACGCCGGCGACGGCGCGCACGAGCATCCTACGCAGGCGCTGCTCGACACCTTCACGATATTCGAGAAAAAGGGCGTCGTGAGCGGCCTCAATGTTACCATTCTTGGCGACATCCTGTACAGCCGCGTCGCCCGCTCGAACATCTGGGCGCTGACCAAGCTCGGGGCAAACGTCACGCTCTGCGGCCCGCCGACACTCGTCCCGCGCATCTTCGAGCAAATGGGCTGCCGCGTGACGCACAACGTTGACGAAGCCCTTGCCGATGCAGATATTGTCAACCTGTTGCGCATCCAGCACGAGCGCCAGCGGCTCTCTGCCTTCCCGAGCATCGGCGAGTATCGGTCGCTCTTTGGCTTAACGAGCGAGCGGTTCGCCCGGCTTAAGCCGGACGCCATCGTCATGCACCCCGGCCCGGTCAATCGAGGTGTTGAGATCGACAGCGAGATTGCTGATCACCCGCGCTCGACCATCCTCGACCAGGTGACCAACGGCCTTGCCGTGCGCATGGCGGTGATGTTCCTCGTTAGCGGCGGCAAGACGCTTCCCGAGCCAGGCGAGTAGCGCCTGGCCAAGCCACTCGCCATGAGTCAACCGTCCATCGCGCTGATTTTCAATCCTGCCGCCCGCGGGGAAAAGGCGCGACGATTTCGCGAGTCGCTAGGCCAACTGGGGATGGAGTGCACGTTGCTAGAGACGACCGGTCCCGGCAGCGCAAGCACCCTGGCAGCGCAGGCGATTCGTGACGGCTACAGGACCATCGTCGCCTCCGGCGGCGACGGAACGGTTAACGAGGTTGTCAACGGCTTGGCCAAGGTGCGCGACGGCCTTGGCCAAGTGCAGCTTGGCATCCTGCCGCTGGGGACGATGAACGTGTTTGCCCGCGAACTGGGTATCCCGCTCCCGGCCAGGCGCGCCTGGGAGACGGTTCGGCTTGGCCAGGCGCGGGCCGTCGATCTACCCCTGGCCAAGCTGCAAACAGCGGATGGCCAAGCCGAGCGTTATTTCGTCCAAATGGCCGGTGCCGGGCTGGACGGCGACGCCGTTGGCGGTGTCAGCATTGCGCTGAAGAAAAAAATCGGGCCGTTGGCCTACCTGTTTTCCACCCTTGCCGCGCTTAAGGCCAAGCCGCCGAGACTGACCGCCACGTGGGACGGCGGCTCGGCCCTGGGAGAGTGGATGTGTGTCGGCAACGGCCGTTTTTTTGGCGGGCCGCACGTGCTGTTCCCGAACGCGAAGCTCAATGATGGCCGGCTCGATCTGTGCGTGTTCCCAAGGATCAATCCCGGCTTGGTGTCGCGCGGTGTCGTGTCGATGGCGCTTGGCCAAATCGGCGACTGGCCCGGCGCGGAGCATTACCGTATGAGCGAACTCACCATCGATGGCCCGGCCGGAACGCGCGTCCAGGCCGATGGCGAGTTCATCGGCACGTTGCCGCTGAGGATTACGCTGCGGCCGCGCGCGCTGAAGGTACTCGTGCCGGCCGGCAAATGAATTCTTGCTGCTTGGCCGAACTTCACCAACGCTGACGACGCATGGGTTTGACGGGAAAAGTTTACCTCGTGGGCGCCGGGCCGGGAGATGCTGGACTGCTCACGATGCGCGGTGCCGAGCTGCTGCGCCGCGCGGACGTCGTGGTTTATGACGCGCTGGTCAACCGCGAGTTGCTGGCTCTCGCGCCGGAGGCGGCCGAGGTCATCTTCGGTGGCAAATGTCCCCGTGACCGGGCTATCCCGCAGGACGAGTTAAACCGGTTGCTCGCCGAGAAGGCAGGGGCCGGCAAGACGGTGGTTCGGCTCAAGGGCGGCGACCCGTACATTTTCGGCCGGGGCGGCGAGGAAGCGGCTGGGCTGCACCGTGACGGTGTGCCGTTCGAGGTCGTACCGGGCATCTCGTCCATCATCGCCGCGCCGAGTTACGCCGGTATTCCGTTGACCCACCGTGAGCATTGCTCGAGCTTCACGGTCATCACAGGCCACGAGGATCCCGACAAGGAAGAGAGCGCCCTGGACTGGGAACGCATCGCCAGCGAGCCCGGCACAAAAGTGTTCCTGATGGGCGTCGAGCGCATCGGCAAAATCGCTGCCGCCCTTGAGGCCAACGGCCTGGACGCCGGGACGCCTGTGGCCATGGTTCGCTGGGGCACGCTGGGCCGGCAAAAAACGATCACCGGCACGATCGCCACCATTGCCGACGAGGTGGCCAAGACCGATTTTAAGGCGCCGGCAGTGACGATCATCGGCGGAGTTTCGACCCTGCGGGATTCGCTTAACTGGTTTGAGAACCGGCCTCTCTTTGGCCAGCGGGTGGTGGTCACCCGCATCCGCAGTCAGGCTAGCACGCTCTCGGGGCAGCTCAAGGAGCTCGGCGCGGATGTTCTCGAGATTCCAACCATCAAAATCGTGCCGCCGGGTAGCAATGAGCCCATCGTCGAGGCTGTCACCGGCATCGGCAGCTATGACTGGATCATCTTCACCAGCCCTAACGGTGTGGAGCAATTCTTCGATTATTTTTTCAAGGCCTTTCGCGATGTCCGCGACCTTGGCAGCATCCGTTTTGCCGCCGTCGGGCCGGCCACCGCGAAAAAACTCACGCAGTTTCATCTCAATATCGACCTCATACCGGAAGTTTACACCGCCGAGGCCACGGCCAGGGCGCTGCTCGACTACCAAAACGTTGAAAACATCTCGGTGTTGCTCGCCCGCGCTGAGGAGGCGAACTCCGAACTGCCTCGGATGCTTGAGGAGCAGGGTGCCATCGTGGACGACATTGCCTTCTACAAAACGGTACCCGAAACCGGGGATCGTAACGGTGCCGCGGAAGATTTTGAGGAAAATGGCGCGGACTGGATCACGTTCGCGAGCAGTTCAGCGGTGAAAAACTTCGACGCCCGTTTCAATCTGGCCAAGCGCTGCGAGGACAGCCCAAGTCTCAAGCTTGCATCGATAGGCCCCGAGACCA
>CAJWPV010000246.1 GCA_913045395.1 uncultured Verrucomicrobiota bacterium
CTGCTGCTCGTACACCGGATCGTAGACCATCATGTTACTTCGGGTGACGGTGGCCCGGTAATATTTCGCGGTGTTCTCGGCTTCGACGAGCCACGCTTCGGAGGCGATGGTCAGCGGGAGTTTCCACTTGGCCAAGTCACCACCGGCTTGGTTGAGGAGTGCACCGACGATCTGCCGCAGGCTGCGGAGGTTCTCTGAGCGGCCATTGTAATTGGTGCTGCGGAGGTTGCGGTGCACATCCGCCTGCACAAGCTGGATCAGTTTCAGCCCCGAGCCACCCTCACGGAACTGCTCGCTCATCCACTCGTCGGCCTTGGTCTTGGGCAGTTTCGCAACAAGCATGAAGCCGCGCTTGATGCCGTCGAGCCGTTTGCCGTCGTTCCTGATGGTAGCAATCAGTTTTTCGTTGGCCTTCCACGCGGCGGACAGGTTGGGCGGACTTGGTTCGTTACTCCATTGCTTGTGCAGCAGATCAGCGCGCATATCGAGCGCCCAGTCCTCATTGCCTTCCGGCACAAAGCTCAGCGCGATTTTGGCCTGGGATTTGGTGGCCAATGGCCGAAGCAGTTGCGCGGCGCACTTGCGGCCGACAGGTTGCTTGCCGCCGAACAGGCCGATGCCGATTTCGAGTTCCTCGGCAAGGCGAGTCAGATTTGCCTGGCCCACGCCGCGCAGCAAATTGCCGAGTGAAACCAGGTCGGTTTCGTTGGGCTTGCTCGGCGCTAGTTTTAAAATTTCGACAAAATCCTCCTGCGTGAGCATTGGTCGAGGCTTGTTGGTCGGTCGGATAGGAACCTTGGAGCCGCTTGGGATTGGTGGCGTACTGATTGGAGGTGGTGTTGTGGACTGGGTGATTGGCGTTTGGAGCAGGGATGTGATCAGGTGGCGATACGCCTTTTCGGTGGAGCCGTCGAATGGGAGTGACTGGATGTGTTTGCCCAGTTCCTCCCAACTGCCGGCGTTGGCTAGCAGTCGGAATCGATCCGTCGCCGCCTTGGTTTTATCCTTTGTCGGCTTGGTTTCTTTCTGTAGTTCGTCAACTGCCGAGAGGATGCCGTCGGGCGTTCGGTCAAACTTCACCGCCGTCAACGCGGCGTGCAGCTTTTCCTGCGGTGTCTTTGGCTTGGGTGGGGTGGTTGCCTTGCGGGCTGTTGGCGGCGTGCCGCTGCGGGCGGGGGCGATTATCGGGCGGGGAGTCCTTGCCGGGGCCGTGATGGCGCCTTTTACCGGCAGACGGCGAATTCGTTTTGGCGGCACCCCGGGCTTCACCCTGACGGCGGGAGTTAAGATGGTTCTCGGGGTTGGCTTGGCGGGCGCTTGGCCAATTGCAACGAACGGCAGCAGGCTCAGGCCAAGCGCAAGAAGGGTGAAGCGGCGTGTCATCTCGTGAGTTCCTTTGGAGTAAAAAAGAGCCGACTTGCGTCGGCTGGTTTGCTTCAAAAAAAATTATGTGCTTGAAAACAATCAGGAGCCGGTGCCTTCGGGGCGTTTGCCGACGCTGGCGCCGCGGGCGTCCTCCTTCTTTTTCATGTCTTTTGGCTTGTTGCTCTTCTTTTGACCTCGGCACTTCGAGCAGACGTTTTTATTGCCCTCGCACTTCTTTGGTAGCGGCAATGCCTGCACCTCTGAGAGATCCATGCGGGCAAGGCGGACAACGGCCTCAAGATTTTTCTGGTGATCCTCCGAGGCCGTGGCGTCGGTCTTGGCGGTTTGCTCGGCGAGCAGGCGGAAGTTTTGGCGGGCCTTCTCGAGCGGCTCCTTCCATTCCTTCTTCTCGGCCAACTCAAGGCGCATCAGCCAGCCGGTGTAGTACTGCGCGCTGGCGAGTGAGGAGCGAACCTTGCTCTCCAGTTCACTGTCGCTGCTCTTGGCCGTCTCGTCGAGGAGATGCTCCATCGCAAGCATTGCTTCCGGCAGTTCGCCGACGTAGATGCGGGCGTTGGCGCGAGCGAGTTGCAACTGCTGTCGCTTGGCGGTCTCGGTATCCGGCAGGGTGGCGAGGGCCTCATTGTAAGCGTCGATCGCCTGTTGCCATTGCTGGCCGGCTTCGAAATCCAGCGCAGCCCGGATGCTTGCCTTGGCTTCCTCGCGCGCGAGTCCGGCTTGGCCGGGGCCGTAGTGGTAGGCCAGCAACGCCACGGGGGCGAGCGCCCACAGGAGGATAAAAAGGTTTTTTTTCATGATATTTCCTTAATTATTGAGCCACTTTCGTTCGACGACTTCGTCCACTCTGCCACGGGCTTCCGAAGAACGCAAGGCCCACAGGCAGCAACGCCAGCAGCCCTGCACCGGTGGCTACGCAGCCCAGTGCCAGTTCGCGGCGGCCCTTTTCGCCGGGATCAACGAGGTTGCGCACGCCGGCCAACTCGGCCAGTTGCGTGGTGGAAATCTGCACGTCGTTGACGTCCACGTACTCGCCGCCCAAGCGTTTGGCCAACTGCCGCAACACGCGGGCATTTTGCCTCGACATGTGGCCGTCGATGAACACGCCGCGCCGCGGATCGCCCACGCCGGCGACGAACACCTTGTTGATCGAGGGCGGCAGCTTGGGCAGGCCGGTGTCCGGCACGGTGTCGCCATCGCTGACGATCAGCAGCGTGGTGCTGCCTGGCTCCCAGCCTTTGGCCAGGCGCACTGACTCCTCGATGCCGTCGATCAGGCTCGTCTTGCCAGGGTCGAACGCCATGTCGAGCGGCAGGTCGTCGAGGATGTTCTTGACGACATTCAAGTCGTGGGTGTCCACCACGACTGGCTTGGCCCCGGTGAAAAACGCGACGATGCTGATCCGTACTTGGTCGAGCGCGATCCGCTCGAAGAGCGACAGCAACACCTTGGCACCGCGTTGGGCGCGCGTGCGTTTTTTTTGTTTGCCAGAATCGAAACCGCCATCGTCGAGCTGCATGCTCGGCGACACGTCCCAGGCGATGATCAGGTGCCGGTAGCCTCCCTCGGGAATCTTGTCGTAATTCGCCACGCGTGGCCGGATGAAAAACAGCGTGATCAAGCCCCACGCCATCGCGGTCAGCGCGAGTACACGAATCGGCGGCGCGATGCGGGTCCACACCCGCGCTTGGCCAAGCGGCCCGAACGCGAGCCGCGCCACCCGCCCCGTGCGGCGTGCCTGCCACCACTCCGCCAGCATGGCGAACAAGCCGGCGCCAAGCGCCACCCAAAAGGCCAGCGCCGCCGCATCCGTCGTAATGTCAGGAATGTTCATCGGTTGGTCACCATGGCGTGAATCTTATGCCGAGGAGCGAGAGCAGTTGTAGGCCGAGCAACGACAGGCCGGCGAGGGCGAACGGGCGGAAGTTGTCGGCGGGGATCGGTGTCTCCGGCTCGAACTTGGCCGGGCGCATCGAGTCGATCCTCTCGAATACCGTCTGCAGCGCCGCCGGATCGCCCGCGACGAACGCTTCACCACCGGTGCGGGCGGCGATCTCGTACACCTCCTGCTGCGGCTGGCCGTTGGCCACGTGAATGTAGTATAGCACGATGTCGGCCCCGCGCAGGTCGGCGGCAATTTTATCCGCCTGTCCACTTAGGTCGCCGCTCAT
>CAJWPV010000247.1 GCA_913045395.1 uncultured Verrucomicrobiota bacterium
GCACCGCTGCTGCCGTTTGTACACGCCCGGCACCACCAAATGTGGCGGCTGCATCTGGCCTACGGCGGCGGGCAACTGATGGACTGGATCGGCCACCACAACGACATCGCCCACTGGGCGCTGGGCGAGGATGAGGGCGGCCCGGTTCGGGTTGAAGCAAAGAATTTCCAGTGGAGCCCGGTGCCGGTCTACAAGGCGCCACTGCACTACGAGGTGCACTGCGAGTACGCCGGCGGCATCCGGAGCAGCATTGGCACACACAACACGATGGGCACGCGGTTCATCGGCGAGGACGGCTGGGTGTACGTCAACCGTGGCAAGCTCGACGCCTCCAATCGCGACTGGCTAAAAGCCGAATTCGACCCGGGAAACATCAAGGCATACAAGTCCACTCACCACGTCCGAAACTTTCTCGATTGCATCCGCAGCCGCAAACCGGCGATTTGTCCGGCGGAAACGGCGCACCGGTCCATCACCCCCGGCCATCTGGCCTACGTCTCCGAAGCGCTTGGCCGACCGTTGAAGTGGAATCCGAAAACCGAGCAAATCATCGGCGACAACGAGGCCAACGCTCTGCTCACCAAGATGCATCACCGCAAACCGTGGACGCTCGGATGAGCATAGAGGCAAAACCGATCACCCCGCTTGGCCAACATGAGTACGGCGGCGAGCCGTTTCCGCTGGTGCTAAACGTCCCGGCGGCGAGTCTCGACGAGGCCTGCGTTTGGGCGGGCGAACACGCAGCCGAACTGGACGCCCAAGCCGCCGCGCACGGCGCTATACTCCTGCGCGGGTTGCCCTTGGCCAAGCCGGGGGATTTTGACGCGGTTGTCAGCGCGTTTGATTACCCGAACTTTTCCTACGACGATTCGCTCTCCAATGCCTATCGCATCAACTTCACACCGCGAGTTTTTTCCGCCAACGAGGCGCCGGCGGACATCACCATTTTTCTGCACCACGAATTGGCGCAAACGCCAGTTTACCCGGGCAAGCTGTTTTTCTTCTGCCAAACAGCGCCCGACAAGGGCGGCGCGACGCCGATTTGCCGCTCCGATATTTTGTGGGAACGCCTGCGTGAACAACAGCCCGGCTTCTCGGAGGCCTGCTTGGCCAAGGGCTTGAAGTATTCCAACGTCATGCCGGCCGAGGCCGATGAGACGTCCGGCATGGGCCGCAGTTGGCGGGACACCTTCAGCGCGGAAAGCCGCGAAGCCGCCGAGGCGCGCTTGGCCAAGCTAGGTTACTTGTGGGAATGGGAGGCCAACGGCGACCTCCGCGCCACCACGCCGGTGCTCCCTGCCGTGCGCGATCTCGGCGACGGGCGAGCCAGTTTTTTCAACCAGCTCATCGCAGCCTACAAAGGCTGGAGAGACATCCGCAACGACCCGGCCAAGGCGGTCACCTTCGGCGACGGCACTACGCTTGACCCCGCAGACATTGCCGCCGCCAGCGCCCTCGCGGATGAATTGACCTTCGACATCCCATGGCACCCCGGCGATCTCGCCTTGATCGATAATTACGTCGCCATGCACGGCCGCCGAACCTTCAAGGGCAGCCGAAAAGTCCTCGCCTCATTGGTGGCGTGACCATTAATCCGCTTGGCCAAGCACTTGATTTGTCTTGGAATGAAGTTTTTAGCAAGCGCAAAAGTTTGTCACAAAGATTGTTCTCTAGCTTGGCAATATTAGTCTCTACATTCGCAATATTAGTCAAAACATTCGTTGTCAAATCATTCACACTTTCTCGCCTTGAGCGACCTTTTGCCGGGGATTTGCCACTGACCCCTATCCTACTCCGTTTTGGGTTGAGGTAATTCGGTTGAGGGTTTCTAATTGCCGCAATGCATCGGTTTTTTTACAAAGCATTGATGTTGCTTGGCTGGGTCAACGTTTGCGTGAGTGCGGCCTCGTCGACAGGGCAGGTTGAATTTTTTGAGCGGAACATCCGCCCGGTTCTGGCGGAGCATTGTTACGAGTGCCACAACAGCAGCGGCAAGAACAAGGGTGGCCTGGCGCTCGACTGGGTGGGTGGCTTGGTCAAGGGTGGGGACAGCGGTTCGTTGCTCGGCGATGGCGACCCGGCGAAGAGCCTGCTTTTGCAGGTGATCCGCCACGAGGATCCGGACGTAAAGATGCCCAAGGGTGGTCCGAAGCTGTCGCCCGAGGTGATCGCGGATTTCGAAAAGTGGGTGGTGGATGGAGCACCGGACCCACGTGTCAACAAGCCCACCAAGGAGGAGATTGCCAAGGCCACCTCGTGGGAAACGATTAGAGAGAGGCGCAAGCAGTGGTGGAGTTTTCAGCCGATCCGTTCTCCCGTGCCACCGAGGGTGAACGGAGAGTGGGCGCAAACTGATATTGACAAATTCATCCAAGCTGTCTGGGAGGCTGAGGGACTTTCACCGGCTGGTGACGCCGAGCCGCAGACACTCATTCGCCGCTTATCGTTTGCGTTGATAGGCCTGCCACCCACGCCGGAGGAGACGGCGGTATTTGTGCGAGAACTCAGGAGTAATCGTCGAGCCGCTATTGAAAATGCCGTCGAACGGTTGATTGCCTCTCCCCATTTCGGAGAGCGCTGGGCGCGACATTGGATGGACTGGGTGCGCTACGCCGAGTCGCTTGGGAGCGAGGGTGATCCGCGCATCCCGCACGCCAACCAGTATCGTAACTATCTCATCCGCGCGCTGAATGCAGATGTTCCGTATAATCAACTGCTGCGCGAGCACATCGCCGGTGATCTGCTGGCCAAGCCGCGGCTCAACGAGAAACTTGGCCTCAACGAGTCGGCCATTGGCCCGGCGCATTACCGCTTTGTGCTGCAGGGCTTCGCCCCGACCGATGCGCTTGAGGAACTCACGCGCACCACGGAGAACCAGATCGATGTCACCACCAAGGCTTTCCTGGGTATCACCGTTTCGTGCACGCGTTGTCACAACCACAAGTTTGATCCCATCAGCCAGCGGGACTACTACGCCCTTTACGGCATCATGACCAGTTGCCGGCCGGCAACGGTCAATGTCGACACCCCCGCCCGGCAGGAAACCAACAAGGCCGCCTTGGCCAGGCTAAAGCCTAAGATTCGAGCTGCGCTCGCCGAACAGTGGCTGGCCGAAACAACCAGGCTGACTGAGCTATTGCGCAAGCCAAGCGGTCGCTGGCAGAAGGCCATCGACAATGCCAAGGAGAATAAAAATCCATTGCATGCATGGAACAAACTGCGTCTGGCCAAGGGCGAAGAGTTTGGCGAAAAATGGAAGCAACTCGCCGGCGATTTCGCCAACAGCAGGAAGGCGCTCGATGGTCAACGCAAACGCAAATATGTCCAGCGCTGGCGATTTGGTAAGGACAACGACTCGCTGAGCCGTTGGATTCTCGATGGCAACGGACTGGATGGCACGGTGGCCAAGCCCGGCGCCTTCCGCGTGCTGCCGGGTGGTGATCGAATTGTGGACGACATCCTGCCTGCTGGCGTATATTCGCATCTGCTTTCGGATAAACATGTGGGGGTGCTTGGTTCGCCGTCATTTCGAGTAGGACCCCGGCAGTCCCT
>CAJWPV010000248.1 GCA_913045395.1 uncultured Verrucomicrobiota bacterium
TGCACATCGCGCAGGCCAGCCTTGACGAGCGAGGCGCGGTAAACCGACTCAAGCTTGGCCAAATCCTTCCAGCGCTGCGGCTCCCTCTCGCATTGCGGCGATTCGGCCACGGCGGCACAGTCCCATCCGGCGTCGACCAGCGCGCCGCGCAGTTCATGCAGCGAGCGCGCCATCAGGCGGCACCAGTTGAAATCCACGACAGACGGCAACCGCGGGAAAAGCGACGCGCAACGCCCAATCGATTCGCCCTGCAACACGTTCACCCAATGCCATTGACACGCCACCGTATCAGCAATGGGCTCGCCTGATTCACCACCGGCAAGCATCACCGCTGGGAGCGCCGTTTGCGGTGGGAACAGGCCGCCGCCGCGCCGTGCCATTTCGGTCGCGAGCGCCTCGCGCAACCGGCGTCCGGCTTGTTGGGTCGGCAAAAGCAGGAGCGTGGCGCTCAAGTCAGCGGAGTCTTTGGACTCGTCGGCGAGCAGCCACTCCGTTGCCGAGGTCAGCAGCGGTTTGTCCCAGGTGAGGTAAGTTGTTTTCGGAGCGACACCCATTCCTTCGCTCGATTCTATTGGGCTACTCATCATGGCGCAATCGATACCACGCCCGATGGGACAAAAACGGTCTCATGTGAAAACAACCGGCCTGGACGTTGAATTTGCGTAGCGAACAGATCAGGCTGTACCAATTTGGCCTTCTATTGCAGATTCGCACCCGAACAGATTGTTAATTAACCATGGATCAGCAAACAAACTCCCCACAGCCCAACCCGTACTCGGTAGTTCACGACGCCCCCAAACCGGGATCGATCAAGGTCTTCGGCATTCTGAACATTATCTTTGGCTCTGTAGGTTTGGTCTCCGGTGGGTTCGGTTTTTTAGCACTAGTGGTA
This sequence comes from uncultured Verrucomicrobiota bacterium, assembly GCA_913045395.1. Classification (GTDB taxonomy): domain Bacteria; phylum Verrucomicrobiota; class Verrucomicrobiia; order Limisphaerales; family UBA1096; genus UBA1096. Next base: position 893 of record CAJWPV010000248.1, read on the forward strand.
ATGCAATCCTCCAGCGAAATGGGTGATGCAATTCAGAGAGCAATGAGTGCACAGTATTCCGAAGGCTACATGACATTTATAATGTTTGCAGCTGTGATCGGCCTGTTATTAAATATCTTTCTGCTGACCTGCGGCATCGGCCTGCTCAAGGAAAGAAATTGGGGGCGTACCTGGTCACTAGGTTATGCCGTACTGGGGATTATACACGCCGCCGTCGGCGCAATCGGAGCAGTTATCTTTGCGCAAGCTGGACAAGCTGCAATAGTAGCCAGTTTTGGCGCAATCATCGGTACAGCAATCGGTGTGATCTACCCGATCTGCATCTTGATTTTCCTAACCCGACCAAACGTGGTTGAAGCATTAAAGGAGTAGACAATCACCGCGGCCGCTTGGGCGGGTTCTTCCAGTTTTTGTGCCACTGATATTCCCAAAGTTTCTCATTTGGTGTCAGACTGGCATGTCCATCGTAGAATACCAGGTTGATGGCGCCCGGCAACGGCTTGTCCCGATACTTGCTCGATGGTAGTGACAGATTTCCGGCCGGATACTTGTGGCGCGCCATTGTGATACGCGACATCCCTGCATTCTCACCGCTGCCAAGGGCAAGGTTACTCGCCGGCCGATGCCTCTCCAGTGGCCAGGCATCGACCCACATCGAGTCACAGAAGATCGGGCTCTCACTAGAGTGTCGCACATCCGAGTCGAGCCGGAAGGCTAGATTTCTGGCCATCCCGTGCTGTGTTATCCAAGCTTGATTCCAATCACCGGCATAAAACCAGCCATTGAGTGCATAACTGCCAGTCCATTTCGGCTCACGCGTACCGGGGCGCAATTCGCTCCCCCAAACCCATGCCGAGGTCGAAGAACCTCCCTTCCCCCTTCTGTACGGCGCAGTTGGGCAAAGACGTATCGCATCGGTCTTGGAATAATACTCCCCGATCGATTCCATCCAAAGTTTCCCTTTGCCCATGGTGTACGAGGGTGTCTTTCCGGTCTCGTTCGAATACAGGAAGAACCCCAAGCCAAGCTGTTTGAGGTTGCTCAGGCACTTCATCTCGGTCGCCTTGCTTTTGGCCTTGGCCAGGGCCGGCAGCAGTAACGCTGCGAGAATCGCAATAATAGCAATCACCACCAGCAACTCGATCAGCGTGAAACCCCCTCGCCGCTCACTTGCTTTGGCTTTATTCGTCATCAATTCAATTAAAACCCGGCTAAAGTTGACCCGATGACTCCTTCGATACCAGGAGGCCGGAACGGACATGCAGATCGCGCTGGGGAAAGGGTATCTCAATGTCGTTTTCCCGCAGTTTTTGCTCAATGATGAAGTTCATTTGGCTGGTGAAATGAATCGGGGTTGCTGTCATTTCCTGTGTCCAAACCCCCAGCTCGAAATTGAGTGAGCTGTCTCCGAACTCGGTGAACAGCACCACCGGTGACGGGTCACGCAGCGCCTTCGGGTGTTCCTCCGCCGCCTCGAGCAACAATCGCTGCAACAGTTTCAAGTCGCTCCCGTATGCCACGCCGATCGGCACTCGGATGCGCACCTTCGGGTCGCCATGGCTCCAGTTGGTCACGGTATTCGAGATGAAGTCGGCGTTGGGAACGATCATGGTGATGTTGTCGTTGGTCACCACCGTCGTGCTCCGAAGCTGAATCTTCGTCACGCGCCCGGCCACGCCGGCCACGTCGATTCGATCACCGATCGAGATGGGCCGCTCGGCGAGGATGATAATGCCGCTGACAAAGTTGTTGATGATGTTTTGCAGGCCGAATCCAACACCAACGCCGAGCGATGCCGCAATGATCGCCAGTGAACTAAGGTCAAATCCCACCGACTGAAAAGCGACGTAAAACCCGATAGCGATCAGCGTGTACCCAATAATCCGGCTCAGGCCAAACTGCAACGACGGCTGAAGCCGGGTCTTGGACAGGAAACGGCGAATAAGCAACCGCTGGAGTATGCGCTCAACGATAATCACTGACGCAAACAGGAACACCAGCATCAGGATGCCGCCGATGGTCACGGTGTCGGGACCAAAGAGTTCCGTGGTCCAAACCTTGACGATGAAGTCCCGGATCGCTTGAAGTGTCTCGCTCATACTTTTACCATCTATGACAGGGCAGTCATGGTGTTAAAGCACTTCCCTCCTTGCCGCCGTTTTTGCGCAGGAGGGCGGCGGTGTCGTTGTGCAGCGTGCCAACCGCCCAATCCAGCGGTGTGCCCTGATCACTGTCCAGCGCGTTTACCTTCGCACCCGCCTTTAACAACAACCGAACCATCTGAATATTCCCCAATTCCGAAGCCAGGTGCAGTGGGGTTTTGTTGGCCTTATGTTTCATGTTCACATTTGCCCCGTTTTTCACCAACAATGCGGCGATGTTCAAATGCTCATAGTAGACCGCGTAATAAAGCGGCGTCCGCCCCAACGCATCCCGTGCATCCAGATCCGCACCAGACTTGACCTGCGACTGCACCGATGCCATGTCGCCGTTTTGGACATCCTGCCAAATGTTCGATACACTACATCCGACCAGTAGTGCAACCGCCATCATTGCTGTACCGCAAACCTTCAATGTCCGGGACGAACATCAATCAAAAACCACGGTGACAGCAAACAAAAAAACTGACTCCGCTTGGTCTAGGCATTATT
>CAJWPV010000249.1 GCA_913045395.1 uncultured Verrucomicrobiota bacterium
AAGGAGCAGGCCATTGGCGGACTGACCAACCTGACGATGAACAACAACAAGCAGGACGGCACCATCGTGAGCCAATACATGGGCTATGCGCTTTTCAACGCCGCCGGGTCGCCGGCGTCGCGCTGCGCCTTTGCAAAGGTGACAGTCAATGGCAAGAATCTCGGCATCTACTCGCACGTGGAGTCGATGCGCAAGCCGCTTCTGGCGCGGGCGTTCGGCGATAACAACGGCACGCTTTATGAGGGCACGGTGGTCGATTTTTACGAGGGTTGGGAGGGAAGCTTTGAGCACAAGCGCGGCGGCGACAAACCGGGCCGTGAAAAAATCCGACAACTGATCCAACTGCTAGAGAGCGATGAGGTGAGCGAGGAAGCCATCGGCAAACTCGTCGACCTCAATGCATTTTACCGGTACTGGGCGATCGAGGGACTGCTCGGTTTTTGGGATGGCTACTCCGGCAACGCGAACAACTTTTTCATCTATCTCAACCCGAAGACAGACCGGTTCCACTTCATGCCTTGGGGCGCGGACGCGCTGTTCCGGAAGCGCGGCATGTTAAACTTCGAATTTCGCGCGCCGATCTCGGTCAAGACCAAGGGCCGGGTCGCCTATCGCCTTTACCAACTGCCGGAAGGCCGTGAACGTTATCGCAAGACTCTCCACGGCCTGCTCAAGGAGCATTGGAACGAGAAAAACCTGCTCGCCGAGTGCGATCGGATTGAGGCCCTGATCAAGCCGCATCTCAACCGCGAACAGTATCGCTTCAGCCGCTCACTGGACGGTACACGTGGTTTCATCGAGGCACGACGCCGGGATATGATGAAGGAAACAGGGGACGTAATGCCAACATGGCGCAAGGAACCCAAGCCACCGCCTGTCATCGCCGCCATCGGCAAAATCAAGGCCAGGTTCTCCGCGACGTGGATGGAAGATTCCCCGCGCGAACGCACAAACATTGGCAAGGTGGAACTCAGCCTGTCCATGGGCGACAAGGAGGTCTCGCTGAAGGATGCCGGCGTGCATGCGTCATGGACCGGAGGCTTCGGCCGCAGCAGCAAGCCGTCCGTGCGCATCGTGGCGACGCGAGTCGACAACGACAGGCAGGTGTCGTTCGATCTCGGGATGGAGGAGGACGCCTTCCATGCCGGCGACGACATTCAATCCGGCGGCGTGTTGAAAGAGGGTCGCGGCTTTTCGTTCGGACCGCTCGGCATGCAATTCATCGGCGGTAAAACCAGGCTCACCGCCGCCGGCATGCGGGAAGGTGACAAGGTTGAGGGCGAGTTCGAGGGCGACGTGATGAAACTCGTCGGAATGGGCCTCTAACCGCCGCTTGGCCGGAAACCCAAAAGGGCTACTCGGTCTTGCCGCAGCAGGCGCTACCGCGCTGGCCGCCGTGCTGGCGCAACAACCTAGTAATCTCTGCACGAACCTTTTGCTCGCCTTCGTTCTCCATGAAGCCAGGCGTGAGGGCGATGTCCAGCGCCGATCTCGAACCGGCCGTCTCGGCATTGATCCGCACGCCGTTCTTCAGCAACCACTCCACTATAGCCACCTGATTGGCCACGACCGCCAGGTGTAGCGGCGCCCAGCCGTCCTGATTCAATTCGTTGATGTCACTGCCCTTGGCCAAGGCAGCCTTGAGCGGCTCCACCCGGCCAAGCATGGCCGCCTGCCAGACGTTTGTTTCCTCCCCCTGGTCAAGCGACGATTGTGGCGCTGCCAAGTCGTTTCCGCAGCCGACCAACAACAGCACCATCAATCCGCTTGGCCATGAGCATTTCATTTCGTCTCCAATATTTTGCGGACGATCTCCTCGCCGATCGCCAGCGATGCGGTCGCCGCCGGGCTGGGCGCGTTGAGCACATGCAGGGCCGCCGGCCGTTGGATCAGACAGAAGTCCTGTATCAAGTCGCCCTCCCGCGCCATCGCCTGTGCGCGCACACCTGCGCCGCCCGGCTCGATATCGGTTACACGGATGCTTGGCACGAGCTTTTGAAGCGCCTTGCAGAAGCGCCGTTTGCTCAACGACTGCCACAACTCAAGCGCGGTCATCCTCGGGTATTTGGCGACAAAACGCCACAGGCCGGAATAAGTCACCGCATCCAACAGGTCGCGCACGTTGACGTCGGTCTTGCGATAACCCTCACGCGCAAAGGCGAGTACCGCGTTCGGGCCGGCCTCGGTGCCGCCGTGGATCAACCGCGTAAAGTGCACACCCAGAAATGGGAACTGCGGATCGGGCACAGGATAAATCAAGTGGCGCACCAACCCTTTGCTGCCCTCGACCAGCTTATAGTACTCGCCACGGAACGGAACGATTCGCGTCTCGCGTTTCTCGCCGGCCAACCCGGCGACACGGTCGCAATGCAGCCCGGCGCAGTTCACGAGGTACCTGCCATCGAACTCACCCTTGGGCGTTGTCGCGATCCACTCGCCAGCGCGCTGCTCGAGTCGCGTAACGCGAGCGCCGGTTTGCACGTCGCCGCCGTTGGCCGTGATGCAGCGCTTGAGTTCGCTGCAAACTGCCGGATAGTCGACGATTCCCTCCTGCGGCACACGCAGCGCAGCGATGCCACCGACGTTCGGCTCACGCTCAAGCATTGCCTCGCGCCCAAGAAACTCGATGCCTTCAAGTCCGTTTTGCCGGCCGCGCTCCTCGAGTTTGCGCAGGCGCCCCAGCTCAGTGTCGTTGCACGCCACAACCAGTTTACCGCAGACCTCGTGAGCGATGCCGGCCTCGCGGCAAAACTCGACCATTTGCCGAATACCGCGCACGGCGAGGATGGCCTTGGTCGATCCCGGCTTGTAATAGAGGCCGCAGTGCAATACGCCGCTGTTGTGGCCACTTTGGTGGCGGCCAACTTCCGGTTCCTTTTCCAGTAGGCAAACGCGGCTCCCCGGCTGCATGGTTTGCAACCGCCAAGCCGTCGCCAGGCCAACAACGCCTCCACCGATGACAAGGTAGTCCGTTTTCATCCGGGCACCCAACCGCGATCGACGAGTATCTCCTGCCCGGTGACCGCGCGGCTGGCATCGCTCGCGAGGAACAACGCCACGTCGGCGACTTCGTCCGGCTGGTTGAGATCCGGGATGCATTGTTCCCTGCGAATCTGGCGCTTGACCGCCGGGGTGACATGATCGCTGAGTTGCCGCTCGGTCATGATCCAGCCTGGCGAAATGGTGTTCACGCGAATCCGCCGAGGCCCCAGTTCACGGGCCAGTGATCGCGTCAACCCGATCGCCGCCGCCTTGGTCGCGACATAGGCGCTCATGTTCACCGGCGCGGTATAAAACGTGATCGACGAAAAGTTGACGATCGACGCCCCCTTGGCCAAGTGCGGCGACGCCTCGCGGCAGGTCAGGAAATAGGCGCGAATGTTGGCAGCGAAAAGATCGTCCCACGCCTTCGTAGTGACCTCCTCAAGGGCGATGCGCGGGTCGCGCGCGGCGTTGTTGATGAGCACGTGAATGTCACCATGCCGCTTGGTCAAACGTGCCAGCCAGCGCTTGATGCCAGCCTCGCGACAGAGGT
>CAJWPV010000250.1 GCA_913045395.1 uncultured Verrucomicrobiota bacterium
CAAGTACCGAGTTTTACTTGGTCAGGCGGGGTAGCTTCTGGTTCAATCCCGCCCATGTCGAAACTAAGCCAAGTCATCACAATAGCGGTTTTTCTGTCGCTCACCAGCCCGACCAACGCCGAAATTCTTCCGCCGGGCAATCGCCCCCTGCCTCCCGGGCATCACGCGCTGATTCACGCCAAGGTCGTCGTCAAGCCGGGAGTCACGATCAACGGCGCCACGGTGATCATTCGCGACGGCCGCATTCAAGCTGTCACCGAAAATGGCCAGACACCCGAGACCGCCCGTGAGTGGGACATGACCGGACTAACGCTCTACGCCGGTTTCATTGATCCGTACGTCACCGAGGCCGTGCCGATTTCGACTACGATGACACAGAGCATCACCGGGACCGGCGCAACAGCCGCCGGCAAACCGGGCTTTCTCGGCGCACCTGGCAACGAACTTGACCCCGGCTCAACCGGCCCCGGCTCCGGCCTGTCCACGATGAAACCGGAGCACGACGTCACCGAGACCTTCAGTCCGAAGACGGACAGCTACGAGACACTGCGCGAGCAGGGGTTCACCGCCGCCGTGCTCACCCCTGCCAACGGCATCATTCGCGGCCAAAGTGCACTCATCTCCCTTGGCCAAGGGTCGCCCAACCTGCTCGTCATTAAGCCGCAACTTTTTCAGCACATCGTTTTCGACACAAAGGCATCCAAACCGAACGAGTACCCCAAGTCACTCATGGGCGTCATCTCAGCGATTCGGCAGACCCTCTCCGACGCTGAGCACTACAACGACACTTGGGAGTACTACCAAGCCAACGCCGATACGTTCAAGCGACCGGCCTACAACAAGTCTCTCGACACACTTCAAGCCACGTTGAAAAACAGGCAACTGGTCATCATCGAGCCGGGCAGCGTGCTCATGGTGAACAAGGCAGCACGGCTTGCCAGCGAGTTTGGTATCAACCCGGTCATCGTAGCAACCGGCCACGAATGGCGACGCCCAGATCTCGTGATGGCCAATGGCTCCCGTTTTATCGTACCGATAAATTTACCAAAGGCGCCGAATATGCCGAGCGACTCCGACTGGGAACGCGTCTCCCTCGACCTACTTCGCGCCTGGGACTGGGCCCCGGAGAATCCCGTTTTGCTTCAGAAAAACGGTCTCGAGATCGCTCTCACCACGCATGGAATCAAGGATAAAAAGACATTCCGAGAGAACTTGGCCAAGGTCATCGAACGCGGACTGAGCAAGCGCGACGCGCTCGCTGCACTAACCACCACGCCAGCCAGGCTCACCGGCGCAGCCGACCAGCTCGGTACTGTTGAAGCCGGCAAACTGGCCAACCTTGTCGTGGTCGAGGGTGACTACTTCGACCCAAAAGCCAAGATAAAGGGAGTCTGGATCGAGGGCCACTGGAACACACTTGAGCCGGAGAACCTCACCTGGATCGACAAGAAGAAGGAAGAGGACCAGGAGAAGGACGAAGAGAAGAAAAAGGAAGATGACACGAAAGAGGATAAACCGGACGAGCGGCTGGCCCGCTCACCAATCGAGGAGAACACCGTACTCGAGCCGACTGCGGTGCTCGTCCGCAATGCCACCATCTGGACCAGTAGCAAGCGTGGTGTACTGAAAAAGCAAGACCTTCTGATCGCCGATGGCAAAATCAAGAAAATTGGGCGCAACCTTCAGCAACCCGAAAACGCCCACGTCATCGACGCCGAGGGCAAGCATGTCACCGCCGGCCTCATCGACGCACATAATCACAGCATGATTCTCGGGTCGGTCAACGAAGGCACCCTGCCCTCGTCGGCGATGGTCTCCATCGGCGACGTCGTCAACTCCGAGTCACCGGAAACACATCGACAACTTGCCGGCGGCCTGACCGTGGCCAACCTGCTGCACGGCTCGGCCAATCCGATCGGCGGTCAAAACGCAATCATCAAGCTGCGACTTGGGCAAGGACCGGAGGCGATGAAGTTCAAGGCCGCGCCGCCGGGCATCAAGTTTGCGCTTGGTGAAAACGTGAAACAGTCCAACTGGGGCGACGACAAAACAACCCGCTTCCCACAAACGCGAATGGGTGTGCCGGCGTTTCATGAAAACCGCTTCACCGCCGCTTGGCAGTACAATCGTCAGTGGCGTAGCTTCCGCGAAAAAGGCGGAGCCCCTCCGAGGCGCGATCTCGAACTCGAGACGCTTGGCCAGATTATCCAAGCCAAGCGGTGGATTCACTGCCACTCATACCGACAGGATGAAATCCTCGCCTTTATACGCACCATGGAGAAATTCGGTGTCCGGATCGGCACACTGCAGCACGTACTCGAGGGCTACAAAGTGGCCGACGAGATCGCCGCGCACGGTGCCGGCGGTTCCTGCTTCGCGGACTGGTGGGCGTACAAGTACGAGGTCATCGACGCCATCCCGTACGCCGGTAGCCTGATGCGCGAGCGTGGCGTGGTGGTGTCGTTTAACTCCGACTCATCCGACCTCGCGCGGCGCCTTAACCTCGAGGCTGCCAAGGCGGTGAAGTACGGCAACACGAGGGAAGCCGAGGCACTTAACTTCGTCACGATCAACCCAGCGAAGCAACTGCGAGTCGATCACCTTGTCGGCTCGCTCGAGGTTGGCAAGGATGGCGATTTTGTTATTTGGTCAAAGCACCCGTTGAGCACCGGCACGGTCTGTCTGGAAACGTGGATCGAGGGCAAACGCTACTTCGAGCGAAACGAAGGTATCGCCCGCGCCGAAGCCCGTTCGAAGGAACGCGAAAAACTCCTGGCCAAGGTCAAGAGCAAAGCAAAGAAGGACAAAAAAACGGACAAAGACAAAGGTTCAGAGGACGGCCGGGCCGCCTTTTTCAGGCACGCACTCGAGATGGCGCACGGTCTAGGCGTGATCAATTGCCAGGACTGCAAAATCGAAACTGAATAACTAATGGGGGACGCAACCATGACACGAACGAAACATCTCATCCCAGTTTTCACAGTCACGTTCGCCGCGGTGTTGGCCGCTTGGCCAAGCGCCTTGGCCAAGGGCACGCTGTTCACCAACGCCGTGGTGCACACCGTCTCCGGGCCGACGCACTCGCCCGGCTTTGTGCTTATCGACGGCGACACAATCAAGGCCGTCGGGCCCGCCAGCGAGCAATCCACTGCCGGGGAAGTGGAGGTCGTCAACCTTAAAGGGCAGCACCTGTTCCCCGGGCTCATTGCGCCGACCACCGCGCTTGGCCTGATGGAAATCCCCGCTGTGCGCGCCACGGTTGACACCAGCGAGGTCGGCTCCTACACGCCGGAGGTCAAGTCGTGGCTTGCTATCAATCCAGACTCGGAACTGATCCCGGTCGCCCGCGCGAACGGCATAACCCACTTCCTTCCAACGCCGCAGGGTGGAACCGTCACCGGACAGTCCGGCCTGATGGCCACCGTCGGCTGGGGTTACGAGAACATGACTCACCAATCACCGGTTGCGCTGCATCTGTTCTGGCCATCGATGAACATCAATCCCGGCG
>CAJWPV010000251.1 GCA_913045395.1 uncultured Verrucomicrobiota bacterium
AGCAATGCCATTCGCACGAGGCAGCGTTCGCATTTCCTCAACGCGACGACGCTGATGGGGCCGTGGCAAAACCTCACGCTGAGCGGCGGCGTGCAGGGCGAGTCGACCCGACAGGAGGGCATAGCCACCGGCTTGTCGTTGGGCGCGTCGCCGGCGCGTTTTGCGTCGGGAGAGGATCGCACCGGCGCCGAGGGCAACATGCAGTTGAGCTACACCGGCCTAAAGAACACCGTGCTTACGCTTGGCGCGCGTCTGCGCGGGGAGAGCATCGATTTGCGTGAGGACGGGCACATCGACAGCGAGTGGGGCGCGGAGGGATTCATGCGAGAGAGCGATGAGACTGACCGTCTGGCGCAATACCGTGCCGGGTTCGCGTGGTCGCCAAACAGGGAGTGGCTGGTGCGTGGCGGGTATAGGTGGCGCGACTCGCGCAGTAACTTCAGGCATCCGCTCGACACCGATCTTTCGGACGAACCGGGTAACGGTTATCCGGCATTCATCAATCGCCGTCGCGCCCGGGGTGATGTGATTGACCTGGGCTTCACATGGCGTCGATTCCCAAAATTCCTTCCGGGCTTTCGCTGGGAGCGGCACCGCACCGACTACGAACTGGGCACGCAGTCGTTCAACGAACCGTGGGACGGCCCGGGCCATGAGAGAGGCCAACACTTTGCAGGCCAACACGAGTCGGATGTCTTCAGTTTGTCGATCACCTCGATGCCGCACACGCGCCTGGTTGCCACCACCAGCATCGGCTACACCGACACATGGTCCGGCACGCTCGAGTTGCCCGCGCTTGGCCTGCAGCCGTTTGAGGGAGACACCTGGTTTTACGTCGATCACCTCAGCTACGCGCTTGGCCAGGCGACCGACCTGACATTGGTGCGTTCGTATTATCGGGTGGATTACGGGGACTCGAATCTTCCCGGCGCAATCGCCTACGGACTGGACGGGGAACGGTACGGCATCGTGTTAGGCCTCAGGCACCGGCTTGGCCAGGCTGCGATGTTCAACGTGCAGTACGGTTGGTTTAACAACGACGAACCGAGCGCAAACGGGGCGCACGATTACAATGCCAATATGATCCTCGCCACCTTGAGCATCGATTTGAATTGATCGGCCGGGTTTGACATCGTAGAGGCGTTCGGCCAATTTTCGCCGAACCAAAGACATGACAATACCAGGTAAACCAACTGATCCGAAAAACCCGCTGGGCAATCTCGAGGAATGGGACGACTTCGTGAAGGAGCGCTACCCCAAGCCGGCGGACGCCCAATCACTGGTCGGTACTAACAAAGACAAAACCGAAGAACAGTTTCGCGACTACGAGGCGGAGGCTCGTTCGTCGGTGCGCGATTTTTACCGACTCAATCACACTGGACAGACACTCGATTTTGTCCGCCAAAAACGGGATGAGTACCTCAATCTGGAGCGTCGCGAGATGAGCGTCTGGGAGGCGGCCGAGTTTCTCAACACGCTGATTGACGACAGTGATCCCGACACTGACCTGTCGCAGCTGGCGCATCTGCTGCAAACCTCCGAGCAGATTCGCAGCGACGGGCATCCGCGTTGGTTCATCCTCGCCGGGTTCATTCATGACCTCGGTAAGGTGCTGTGCCTGTTCGGCGAACCACAATGGGCTGTTGTCGGCGACACGTTTCCGGTTGGGTGCGCCTTCTCCGACAAGATCGTTTTTCCCGAGTACTTCGATGACAACCCTGACAAACAGAATGCCCAGTTGCAAACGCCACTGGGTATCTATGAGGAGGGATGCGGACTCGACAACGTAATGCTTTCGTGGGGGCACGATGAGTACATCTACCACGTCACGAAGGCTCATATGCCGCTCGAGGCGCAGTACATGCTGCGCTATCACTCATTTTATCCGTGGCACCGCGAGGGCGAGTACGGTCAGTTCACCAACGAACGGGATCGTGGGATGCTTAAGTGGGTGCTTGAGTTCAATCGCTACGATCTCTACACCAAGAGCCACGAGGCGCCGGACGTTGATGCACTGCGGCCGTATTACGAAGATCTTATAGCGGAGTTTTTCCCGGCCAAACTCCGCTGGTGAGTGGCAAGGATCACAAGGTTGCGGCGCTGCTGAAAAGCGTGGAGGCTGGTCCGCATGATCCACACTTCGCCGGATATATTCGCTGTTTTAACGAACGGAATTTTTACGAGGCGCACGATGTTTTGGAGTCGTTGTGGCTCCAGGATCGCAACGGTCCAGACGGTGATTTTTTCAAGGGTATGATTCAGTTCGCCGGCGCGTTTGTGCATCTGCAAAAGCAACGCCCACGCCCGGCACTGAAATTGTTCCGACTGGCCGCAGCCTATCTAGCCAAGTATCCGTCGCCGCACCTAGCGCTCGATGTCGGCAACATCCTGCGCTTGGCCAAGCGCTGGGGTGGAGCCGCCCAAGCCCTCGGCTGCGAAGGCAATCTTCTGTCCAAGCAGCACCCACCCAAGCTTGGCTTGATTGGTGTTGATTGAGTATTCATCCGGTTTCCGTCTTGCGCCGGGGTGGGGGCACGGCCCAAGCTGCCCGGCCATCGCGTGGTTGCCCGAGTGACATTGGACGTCGCTGTCCGCCGGGAGTTTGATTACCTCGTGCCGGCGGAGCTGAAGTCCAGCGTACAGGAAGGCACGCGGGTGAAAGTGCCGTTCGGCCCGCGCGAGGTGATGGGCGTGGTCACGAAGATTCTCGACGAGTCGCCGCACGGCAACCTTCGCGAAATCATCAAGACTGTCGGTGGCCAGGCGCTGGTGACGCCTTCCATTTTGAGGCTCGTCCGCTGGATCGCCGATTACTATTGCTGCGCCCCGGAGATTGCGATGAAGGCGGTGCTGCCGGACGCCGTTCGCAAGGAGGAGGATGGTTGGCGCGAGCGACTATTCGTGCGCGCGCTGCCGGTGCAGGGCGAGTTGCCCAAACTGACAAAGCGGCAGGAGGATCTATGGAACATTGTCGAGGAATGGCGCGAACTGTCGTTGCAGGAGTTGTTACGTCTGGCCGGCACAACTTCGGCGACGATTCGCAAGCTCGAGGACAAGGGCCTCGTCAGCATTGCGCCGCAAATCTCCGAGCGTGATCCGTACGGCAAGGAGTACATCCTCCCGTCACAGCCACTCGAGTTGAACGCCGAACAGGCGGCTGCGCTGCAGGAGGTCGTCGGCGCGATGGAGCGCTTGGCCAAGCCGGCCGAAGTCGAAGCCAAGCCGAAGGCCAACGGCTTGTTTCTGCTGCACGGCGTGACCGGCAGCGGCAAGACGGAAGTGTACTTGCAGGCGATCGCGCATGTGCTTGACCAAGGGCAGGGAGCCATCGTGCTCGTGCCGGAAATTTCGCTGACGCCACAGACGGTTGAGCGGTTCAAGGCGCGGTTCAGCCACGGGCCGCAGCAGACACTGGTCGCCGTGCTGCACAGCCACCTCTCCTCCGGAGAGCGGCATGACGAGTGGCACAAGATTCGGCAGGGTAGGGCGC
>CAJWPV010000252.1 GCA_913045395.1 uncultured Verrucomicrobiota bacterium
CAAAAAAACTCGAGAAGATCACCTTCCTCGATACGCCGGGCCACGCCGCGTTCAGCGCCATGCGCGCCCGCGGAGCCAATGTCACCGACATTGTCATCCTCGTCATTGGCGCAGACGACGGGGTCATGCCGCAGACGATGGAGGCTCTCAGCCACGCGCAGGCCGCCGAGGTCCCAATCATCGTGGCCGTCAACAAAATCGACCACCCCTCCGCCAACCCGACAATGGCCCGCACACAATTGCAGGAAAAAGGCGTCGTCTGCGAGGAGTGGGGCGGCGAAACCATTTTTGTCGATATCTCCGCGCTGAAAGCCACTAATGTCGACAAGCTGCTCAGCATGGTCCTGCTCCAGGCCGAAGTGCTCGAACTGCAGGCCAACCCCAACCGCAAGGCAGTCGGAAATGTCGTTGAATCCGGCATGGAAGCCGGCGGCCCGACCGCCACGCTGCTCGTCCGTAAGGGCACGCTTAAGGTCGGCGACGTCATGGTCTGCGGCAACCACTTTGGCAAAGTTCGCGCGCTGGTGGACCACGAGGGCAAGCGCATCAAGCAAGCCGGCCCTTCGTCTGCCGTGAAGGTGCTCGGCTTGAACGGTGTGCCCGAGGCCGGCGCCGAGTTCAATATTCTGCCCAGCGAAAAGGAAGCCCGCACCGTCTGCGACGAGCGCGAGGCAAAGCGACAGGACGAAGCCATCTCAAGTAAGCGCAAGATGACTCTGGAGACATTGTTCAGCCAGACAAAGGCGGACGAGAACAAGATCCTTAAGCTCATCATTAAGGCCGATACACAAGGCTCGGTCGAGGCCATTGTTGATACCATAAAAAAAATCGACTCGGACAAGGTGCAGTCCGAAATCGTCCACTCCGGCGTCGGGTCCATTTCCGAGTCTGACGCCACACTGGCCAGCGCATCGGAAGCGGTCATCCTGGGCTTTCACGCCAAGATCGACACCGGCGTCGGCGAGGTGGCCAAGCGCGAGGGCGTCCAGATCAAGCTTTACGCCATCATCTACGAGTTGATCGACGAGGTGAAGGAGGCAATGTCAGGCCTGCTCGACCCGTTGATGAAGGATGTCGTCACTGGCCAAGCGGAGGTACGCAAGATTTTCGAACTCAGCAAGGGCGGCAATGTCGCCGGCTGCGCCGTCACCAGCGGCAAGATTGTGCGCGGCAAAATGCGCGTCGTCCGCAAGGGAGACCTACTGTACGAGGGCATCTCCCACACGCTCAAGCGCTTCAAGGACGAAGTCAACGAGGTGCGATCCGGCATGGAGTGCGGCATTCGCCTCGACGGCTTCGACGACTTTAAGGAGGGTGACATCGTCGAGTGCTATACGCAGGAGAAGATCGCCCAGTCACTATAAACCCACTGCTCATCTAGCCATGCCCAACCTGCGCCACATGCGCGTGCGAGAGCTGCTCAAGCGGGAACTCAACGAGATTTTCCGGCGCGAGTTCCCGGTCGAGCTTGGCCTCATCAGCGTCAGCCAGGTCGGCGTCTCGAATGACCTCCATTCCGCCACCGTTTTTGTCTCCTCCATCGGCGATGAGCGCGCCCAGCATAAGTCGTTCCGGGCCGTGCGAAAGGCGGCCGGAAAAATCCAGGCCCAGCTTGGTCAAGCAGTGGAACTACGCTACACGCCGAGGTTGAAGTTCACCCTCGACAAAGATCGCAACCGGGGGGACCGGGTGCTCCACATTCTGGACGAGCTCGAGAAGGAATCGCCCCCTGACAATGCCCATGACGAAGACCCGACTCAAAACGATTGACCGGATCATCGAGATCATTGGCGAGAGTCACACCGTCGCCGTCTGCAGCCATATGCGGCCGGACGGTGATTGCATTGGCTCGACGCTTGGCCTCGCGCTAGCGCTGCTCGACCAAGGCAGGGAAGTCACGTGCTGGAATCAGGATCCCGTTCCCTCCAAACTGCGGTTTCTCGACCCGGATCAGCTCATTCAGACGCCAAGGCCGATCAAGCGCCAGTTCGACTGCGTCATCGCCGTCGATTCGGCCAGCATCGAGCGGCTCGGCACTGCGCAGGAGCACATCGCCAACCGCCGGATACTCATCAACATCGACCACCACGCCAGCAACACCCGCTTCGGCGACGTGAACTGGATCGCCAGCAAGGAACCATCGAGCGGCGAGTTGGTCTACCAGCTCATCAGGCAGGCCGGCTGGAAAATCACACCCCGCATCGCCGACTGCCTGTTCACTGCCATCTCGACTGACACCGGTTCATTCCAGTACCCGAGCACCCTGCCCGAGACCTACTACGCCGCCGGCGACCTGGTAAAGAAAGGTGCCAACCTCGCGACCGTCTGCGACGAGGTTTACCAGTCCTATCCCCTCTCGCGCGTCAAGTTGCTGAAGCGCGTTTACAACAATTTCCGACTCACACACGACAACCAGATTGCCTACTTTTGGCTGAAAAAGGAGGACTTCTCCCGCACCGGAGCCACCCCCAACGACACGGAGGGGCTGATCGACCACATCCGAGCCATCGAGCCAGTCGTCGTCGCCTGTGTCTTCGAGGAGCTCGAGCCGGAACTGACCCGCATCAGCCTACGCTCCAAGGACGAAAACGTGAATGTCAGTGACATCGCCGACCAGTTCGGCGGTGGCGGACACCAGGCTGCGGCCGGCGCACGCATCGCCGGCAAACCGATGGGCGTTCAGCACCGCGTGATCGCCGCCATTCGCAGGGCTCTCGATGACCGCCAGTCATGAGCATGCAAGCATTCGACGTCCTGGACGGCGCACTCCTCATCGACAAGCCGGCCGGCCCGACCTCGCACGACATCGTCGACACCGTCCGCCAATGTTACCGCATCAGGAAAGTCGGCCACTGCGGCACGCTCGACCCAGCCGCCACCGGCCTGCTCATTCTCCTGCTTGGCAAGGCAACCAAGCTCTCCGAAAAAATAATGGCCGACGACAAGGTATATGTCGGCTCGATCAAACTTGGCGAAACCACCAACACTTACGATGCCGAGGGCGAAATTGGTGAAACCAGGCCTGTGCCCAGCCTCACCATCGGCGCGCTGCAGGAAAAGGCCAACGACTTTCTCGGTGACCAACTGCAGCTGCCGCCGATGGTTAGTGCCATCAAGATCGATGGCACGCCCCTGTACAAGCTCGCCCGCAAAGGCATTGAAGTCGAACGCAGAGAACGATTCGTTCACCTCTACCAATTCCTCATCAGCCATTACGAGGCGCCGTACGCCTGGTTCAAGGTCGCCTGCACCAAGGGCACTTACGTCCGCACACTGGCGCATGATCTTGGCCAGGCGCTTGGTTGTGGTGCGCACCTGGCCGGACTTCGCCGAACCGTCTCCGGCAAATTCAAAGTCGGTGGCGCCACCCAGCTCGAGGAACTCACGACCCTATCGCCTGGCGACCTAGCCAGACGCGTCATCCCGATGCTTAAACTTTCCGCCGCCACCGAGCCGTGAAACTCATCCACCAACC
>CAJWPV010000253.1 GCA_913045395.1 uncultured Verrucomicrobiota bacterium
CGTACAGGCAGTCGCCGACCTTGAAGTCTGGAGCGTCTGCCGTGCGGAGGGTGAGGTGCTCCTCGCTGTGCACGAGCGCCTCGGCGTTGTCGAGGCCGATGAATTGCACGCGTGGATGCGGATTCTCCGCCGCGACCGCCTTGTGGCCGAGGTCCAGCGTGATGCAGTCGCTGCCCGGTTTGCTGATGACGCGGGTGAGCAACACGGCGGCATTGAGGTAGTCCAGGTCGTCGAAACTGTCGTGATAGCCGAAGTCCCAAAGCAGTGTCGTGCCGGGGCTGCACTCGTGGTCGGTGTGCTGCGCGTGAAACGGGAACGTCGGCGTGCCACCTCCAACCACACTCGGCACTGGTAAACCGGCGGTCTCGAGCTCGGTGCGGAACGAATGCACCTTGTCGATCATCATCTGCCACTTGGACAGGCGTTTGGCCGGGTCGCTATCGTGCAGGTGGCCGTCGTAAAGATGCAGCCCCGCCGGCTCGACTCCGGGTAGCTGGTCGATCAGCTTGTAGATCGTGATTGCCGCTTGGCCAAGCGGAATGCCGGTGCGGCCCATTCCCACATCGAGGTCGAGCCAGACCGGCAGGGTGATGCCGGCCGCCTGGGCAGCCTCGGCCAGGGCGCCAACGGCTCCGGCGTCGTCGGCGATGGTGGAAAAACGAACGTCGCGAAACCAGCCGGCCAAGCCAAGCAGCCGGCCAATATTCGGGCCGACCGGTTGATTGGCCAGCAGCACGTCTCTGGCTCCCGCCTGGCCAAGCATCTCCGCCTCGGCGATGGTGGCGCACTTGAACTTGCTGATGCCGGCCTTGGTTTGCATCTGCACCACCTCGGCCATCTTGTGTGTCTTGACATGGGTGCGCAGTCGTTCCATTTGGCCAAGCGCGGTGATCATGCGGTGGATGTTTTCCCCGATGCGCTCCGGGTAAACCAGAAGGGCGGGCGAGGGGATCTCGTCCGGGCTGGCGAGTGTGTGCCAGTCGTTTGCCATGCGGGCCTAGCCGATCTCGAAGATGGCCTCGATCTCGGACGGGATGTTGCCGGGCAGCGAGCCCATGCCGACGGCGCTGCGAGCGCCGACTCCGTTTTCCTCGCCCCAAACCTGCGCGAACAACTCGCTGCACCCGTTGATGACCTTGGGGTGGTCGGGGAAGTCGGGCGTACAGTTGACCATGCCGAGCACCTTGATGACGCGTTTGACGCGGTCGAGGCTGCCGAGGTTCGACTGGAGCGTGGCGAGCATCGTGAGGCCGACCTGCCGGGCGGATTGATACCCGGCATCAAGGTCGAGATCGTCGCCGATACGGCCGGTCATCAGCGTGCCGTCGAGCTGCACCGGGCCGTGGCCGGAGAGGTAGGCGAGGCTGCCGGTGATGACAATCGGCTTGTACACGCCCATCGGCGCCGGGGCGGGCGGGAGTTTGATGCCGAGTTCCTGGATTTTAGCGTCTGCGCTCATGTTGACTTGTGACAGTTCGGGGAGCGGCAGCTTTATGGAAGCCCCGTGAATGGACAAGTTTTTTTGGGCGGGCGCTTTTGAGGCCGCCGTGGTCGGCAACGAAGTCCCGGGAGCCGTTCGCGGGGTCAGTCCTTCTTTTTATCGGCGAGCTTGCTGAGCCGGTCGCGCAGCTTGGCGGCGGCCTCGTAATCCTCCTGCTCAATGGCCTTGTTGAGCTTGTGCTGGAGTTTTTCGCCCTGGGTCATCGGCTTTTTCTCGGCAGCCTCCGTCTCGACATCCTTTAGCCACTCGCGCAGGGATTGAACCTCCATGCTATTGTCCACCATTTCCTCTCGACCCATCTCGGTGTAGAACAGGTTGAGGTCGTTGATCGCGTCGGTGATTTCATCGATGGCGGCCTCGTATTTGTTCTCAGCGATCAATTCGGTGCCGACGGCTCGAACCTGCATCATGATTGTCTGAGGACGGAATTGCTGGAAGCTTTGACCGATCTCATCCTGCGAGGCGAAGTCCTGCACGAAGTCGAGCAACTCAAGGATGTGCTCCGTGTCGCGCTCGACAGCCTCGTAATCCTCCAGCTCGAAGTTACAAATGCTGCGGTGATGATACTGGATGGCTTCCTGCTGGAGCTTGGCGCACTCGTCGGGGCTGATGGTGAAGTCGTTGTCCTCGCCGCCGTTTTTCTCACGGTGCTTTTCGAGGCGGATCAGGAAGTGGTCCAGTAGGGTGGGGTGCCCAAACGGCCTCTTGCCGTCGGGGCGAAACTGGGCGTTCATCTGCAGCAGGCCGAGGTCGATCCGCAGCTGCAACTTCTCCACGCCATCCTCATCTTTGACCCGGCGCGCATCCACCCTGCCGAGGCGGTAGTCCCAGTTTTCGAGGACTCTTGAGATGTCGTCATTCATCCGAAGGGATTATGCCCAAAACCGGCTCCAAGTCAATGCCAGCGGCTTACTTGCTCTGAACCGAGACCGCCAGTGAGCCGTGGTCGGTGGCCAGGACCGCACCGGGCTTGATGCCGTTTTTGGCGAACCAGCCCTGGTTGACTTCCAGCGCGTACTGGACGCGGGCCGAGCGCGACTCGACCGGCTTGGTGTTGCCGGGCTGCATGTCGTGGATCTCAATCACGCGGCTGGCGGGGTCGATGTAGGCGATCGACAGCGGCACGATGGTGTTCTTCATCCAAAAGCCGCTCTGGTGAGGGTAGGGAAAAACGAAGAGCATGCCTTCGTTCTCCGGCATCGTCGTGCGGTGCATCATGCCGGCCTGGCGCTCGTGGTTTTCGTCGGCGATCTCGACGGTCAACTCGGCTGCGCCGAGGTAGAGTTTGAGTGTCTTTAGCCGGGGCTGCGCCTGGCTATTCTCGGCGGTGGCGGGCGGATTGGGTACTGTAGTATCCGGTGGCATGCCTGGCTTTTCCTTTTCACAACCGCCGGTCAGGAGCAGGGCGGCGAGCCCAAGCGCCTGGGCAAGTTTGGGGGTCAATGTATGATTCATTCCTTGGGGGTCAATTGTAGTCGAAAAAAGGCTGCAGATTTTTTGGGTTTGTCCGGGTCAGGGTCGAGCGGCCAGTCCAGTAGCAGATTCATTTCGGCCGCCGCTTGGCCTTCGTGTTTTTGCGCTTGGCCATACGACTGGTAAGGGCCGCTCACATGATCCGATGTGATGACCTGATAAGTGGCACCGGGGATGGCTCGCCAGCGCAGGCGAATGCCGTCAGCGCTCGAGTCGATAGTCAAGGTAAAATAGGAGCCGCCGTCGAGTGGGTCGGTGCCGGCCGCCAGTTCATCGGCGCTGCTCATGCCATCGGCATCGGGGTCGAGTGCCAACGCCGCGTCGCCGCCGTGCTGGAGCGGGTCGAGGCCACGGGCCACCTCCCAGCCGTCCGGCAGCAGGTCGCCGTCGGTGTCGCGCTTGTCCGGGTCAGTGCCGAGTTCCAGTTCGCGGGAGGTGAACAACCCGTCGTCGTCCGGGTCAGGGTCGATGGACAGGCGCACTTTCAGGCCCT
>CAJWPV010000254.1 GCA_913045395.1 uncultured Verrucomicrobiota bacterium
CGAGTTTGTCCAGCGGCTCGGTGACACCCTCGAGGGTGCGGGCCCCGTTTTGGTAGGCACGAGTCTTGAAAGGGTTCTCGCCCTTCAACTCGAGAAATACCCCGATCTCCTTGAGGATGTCCGCAATCTCGTCCTTTTGCACAGGGCCGAGTTAATCACCCGGAGCCGCGCTTGGCCAAGCGGAACCGAGTTTGGCCAGGCTGTGCGATCATGAGATGACATATGACGCGCCCAAATTTCGGTCAAAAAGGGCTGGTTTGCCTTTGACCCACGCTTGGCCAAGCGATAAAAATATCGGCCTCAAGGAGCGAGGTCGGTCACAGAACCCATTCGAATATGATCATGTTGTTACAGGCAGGAGCGGAAGCCGCCGCAGCGCCCGCCACATCTTACGTGTGGAACCAAGCGGGCGCGCCTGGAAAAACGATCATCATACTGCTTGGCCTGCTATCCATTTTTGTATGGTCGGTCATGATCCAAAAGGCGCTCCAAACCCGGCAGGCACGCAAGTTGAACAAGCTGTTTGTTGATGAGTTTCACCGGCATGAAGGCGTGCTCGTGATCCATGACCGCAATATCCACATTGAAGGATGCCCGCTGTTCAACGTGTACAACAACGGCTGCAAGGATTTGCTGGGCCGTCTAAGGACCAACGGCACCGAGGGCGAGCTCGACTCGGAGCAATACGCCACCATCAAGTCAATGGAACACGTCAAGCGTACCATGGAAAGCGATGTGGCCAAGGAGTCGCTCAAGCTGGAGAGCGGACTGATCCTGCTGGCCATCGCAGTGAGTGGAGCGCCGTTTGTCGGCCTGCTGGGAACGGTCTGGGGTGTAATGGATGTTTTCAGCGCCGCCGCCCAGGAAGGCAACGCCAACCTGACCACCGTCGCCCCGGGTGTAGCGGCCGCGTTGGCGACCACTGTAGCCGGGCTGCTGGTGGCCATCCCCTCAATGGTCGGCTACAACTGGCTGGTGCACAATCTGCGTGTGTTCACGGTTGAACTGGACAACTTTGCTCAGGAACTGGCCTCGTGCATGGAAACCGAGTTCCTGAAGGACGAATAACTGTCATGCCCTCCAAGAATCTAGTGCAAGGGGAAAAAGGGTTGCTCTGCCCGAAATGCAGTCACCTGAACCCTGGCAACCTCAAGCAGTGCGAGTACTGCAACTCCCAGCTTTTCGTCAAATGCAAGAAATGCGGCGCCAAGATGCAGCGGGTGATCTCCAAGTGCCCAGAGTGTCGCCACCGGATGCACAAGAGCCCATTCGGGAAGCTCAAGCGCCGGATGTTCCGCCGGTCGAAGAAGGTCACGATTGGCCAAGTGGCGATCCTTGTGATCGTGGCGTACGGGGCGTTCAAGGTGATCACGATAGCTGCAGGGAAATTATAGTTCGTCATGCGACGGTTTTCACAACGCAATTCACTGGTCACACTGAGCGACCTCAACGTGACGCCGCTCATCGACTTGGCGTTTGTGCTGTTGATCATCTTCATGATCACCACGCCGCTGCTGGAGCACGGCCTCTCGCTGAATTTGCCGGAGGGTGGACAGCCGGACAGGCCACTGGACAGGAACGACATTCGCACCATCGAGGTGGATCGATCGGGCGGCTACATGCTCGACAATCAATCGTTGTCGCTTGATCAGATTGAACAAAAATTGGTTGCAGATCATCAAAGCAATCCGAATATTTTGGTGTACGTCCGCGCGGATCACCGTGGGACGTATGGTGCGATTGCGGCGGTGTTGAACCGCTGCGAGCAGAACGGCATCACGCGGGTTTCCCTGCGAACGGAGCCGGAATAAGACAAGGAGGTCGGACAAATGGGCAGGTTAAAGCGCAGTTGCGTGGTTGGGTCAGTCGTGTTTCACGTCCTGATTCTCGCCATGCTGGTGCTTGGCCCGATGCTCCTGGCCAAGCGCGATGAGACTGTTCGGGTGATTGACCTCGTCCCGTCGGACGTGATCGACAAACTGCTTGCGCCGGCCGCCCCAGTGGCGCCACCACCAGCCCCCCCGCCGCCCAAGCCGACCCCGCCCAAGCCGGAACCCAAAAAAATCCAGCTAAAGCCAAAACCAAAACCCATCCCGCCCAAGCCCAAGCCCAAGCCCAAGCCCAAGCCCAAGCCCAAGATAAAGGTCAACCTGAACTCTAATGTCCGGAAGCCGGATGCACGAAATACAAAGGCGCAAAAGGAGGCGGCTAAGCAGCGGGAGGCGCTCAACCGCTCGCTCAACAAGCTCGATACCAAGCTCTCCGACCGCACGGCGGTAAACGTCCCGCTTGGCCGGTATGCCTCGGCCAATTATGAGTCGCTCATCCGCCGCAAGTACATGGACGCCACGATCCATCCCGGCGCGATCAGCGGCGACCCGGTCGTGAAGGTTCGCCTCGTTATTGCCCGGAATGGAAGGGTCATCTCGGCGCGGATCACGAGCCAGTCAGGCTTGGCCAGTTGGGATCGGGCCGTGCAAAAGGCGCTCGACCGCGTCAAGTTCATCAAGCCGTTCCCTGAGTCGATGAAAGGATCGCAACAAACCTTCAACCTGAATTTTAATTCGCGAAGTTTTTTATGAGAAAAGCAACCCCCAAACGACTCCCCGCCCTGGCCGGCCTGTTTTTGGCCGGCCTCGCGCTTGCCCAAGGGCAGCGTTCGATCGATGTCGATGTGTTTGATGCTGGCGAGGTCAAGGCCATCCCGGTGGCCATCGAGGGCTTCTCCGGCGAGACGCTGTCCCTGCTGAAGTTTGACCTGTTTGTGCAGGGGTTCGAGTTTGTGGACAAGGCCAAGGCGCAGTTCACCATCAAGGGCAGCAACGCCGGCACCATCAGCGGCGCAGTGTACGACCACGTGAAACGCGGGTTTATCCTGAACAAGCGTTATCAGGGAGGCAGCCTGAGGCGGCAGGCGCATATTTTTGCCAACAACACTGTCGAGGCAATCACTGGCTCGCCCGGCATCGGCCTGACCAAGATCGCCTTCCGACAGTTTCACGGCCGGAACACCGAGATCCACGTTGCCGACTTTGACGGGCACAATACCAAGCGCTTGACGCTCGACAACTCGATCGCCGCCGGGCCGGAATGGACGCCAAACAACAACACGCTCTACTACTACTCCTACCGCCGCCACAACCCGGACATTTACTCGCACAATCTGCAAACCGGGGCGCGCCAGATCGTGGCGCGTTACTCTGGCTCGAACATCAGCCCGGCGGTTTCGCCCGATGGTCGTCGCCTGGCGATGGTGCTCAGCAAGGCCGGCAGCCCCGATATCTGGGTCGGCAGCGCCAACGGTACCGGCCTGCGGCGGCTCACGACCACCAAGGAGGCTGAATCCTCTCCCTGTTGGTCGCCGGATGGACGTTGGATTTGCTTCGCCTCCCGGGCCAGCGGCCGCACGGCGCTCTATAAAATACCAGCCAATGGCGGGGCAATGTCGCGGATTCGGACCATCG
>CAJWPV010000255.1 GCA_913045395.1 uncultured Verrucomicrobiota bacterium
GATCCCTGACTCGACCGACGTCGTTTCCGTCAAGGTCACCGACAAGGTCGTGCTTGGCCAAGCGGAGCCGGTATTTCAGCGCCGGCAAAAGAAGGCCGCAGCCTGACCCCCATCAATGTCGAGTGACTTCAAGCCCGGCGACGCTGTCGCCCAGCAGGTTCAGCGCATTCCCCGCTCCGGCATTCGCGAGTTTTTTGACCTTGTGCAGGGCCGGCCCGATGTCATCTCGCTTGGCGTCGGCGAGCCGGACTTCGTCACGCCGTGGCACATTCGCGAGTCGGCGATCTACGCTCTCGAGCGCGGCCACACCAGCTACACCTCCAACCTTGGCCTGCCCAAGCTGCGCGCCGCCATCAGCGGCTACGTTGCCGGGGGCTTCGGCGTGGAGTACGACCCGGAGACGCAGGTTCTCGTCAGCGTCGGCGTCAGCGAGGCGCTCGATATCGCGCTGCGGGCGATCATCAATCCCGGCGACGAGATCCTTTACCACGAACCTTGCTACGTCAGCTACGCGCCCGGCATCGCGCTGGCCCACGGCGTGCCGGTGGCCGTGCCGTGCTTGGCGCAAAACGGATTCGCAGTCACCGCCGAGGCCATCGAGCAGGCGATCACGCCCAAGGCTAAGGCACTCGTGCTGAACTTCCCCACCAACCCCACCGGTGGCACGATGAACCGCAAGGCGCTCGAATCGATCGCCCGCTTGGCCAAGCGCCACAACCTACTGGTGATCACAGACGAGATTTACTCCGAGCTGACCTTCGAGGGGAAGCATGCCAGCATCGCGGCGTTACCCGGCATGGCCGAGCGCACGATTCTTCTGCACGGCTTTTCCAAGGCCTTCGCGATGACCGGCTTCCGCATCGGCTACGCCTGCGGCCCGCAGGAATTGATCGAGGCGATGATGCGCATCCACCAGTACTCGATGCTGTGCGCGAGCATCATCAGCCAGGAAGCAGCCATCGAGGCGCTGCAAAACGGCGCCAAGCCGGTCGCCGAAATGAAGGAGCAATACCGTCTCCGCCGCAACTACATCGTCAAGGCGTTCAATGACATGGGACTCGACTGCCACCTGCCACGCGGCTCGTTCTACGCCTTCCCCAGCGTGCAATCGACCGGCCTGGGGTCGAGCGAGTTTGCGTCACGGCTGGTGAAAGAGGAGAACGTTGCCTGCGTGCCGGGCAACGCCTTCGGCCCCCCTGGCGAAGGGTTTCTGCGCTGCTGCTTCGCCACCGGCCTCGAGCAGATCAAAACCGCCTGCGAACGAACCGCTCGCTTCGTCGAGTCGCTAAAAACCGAAGGCGCGTGATGCGCTTGGCTGCTTACTTGATTTCCAGCAGCTCTACCTCAAACACCAGTGCCGCATTCGGCGGAATCACACCACCGGCACCGCGCGCGCCGTAGGCCAGGTTAGACGGAATGTAGAGGATCGACTTGCCGCCCTCTTTCATCAACTGCAGCCCCTCGGTCCAGCCAGGGATCACCCGGTTCAGAGGGAAGGTCGCCGGCTGGCCTCGCTGCACGGAACTGTCAAAAACTTTGCCGGTGATCAACTTGCCTGTGTAGTGAACGGTGACCTGGTCAGTGGCTTTCGGGCTGGCCCCGGTTCCGGCGGTCAACACCTTGTAGGCCAGACCGGAAACGGTGGTCTTCATTCCCTCCTCCTTTTTGACCTTGGCAAGAAACGCCTCGCCCTCCGCTTTGTTTTTGTCTACCGGCGACTTGATTGTGGCACGCAACGCAGCAAACTGCGCCTCGCCGCCCTTGAAGGCCTTGGCCTTTTCGCCAATGCGCTTGATGGTCACCTTGTTGACCTTGTCGCCCTTGGCGATGGCGTTGACCACGTCCTGCCCCTTGACAACATGACCGAACACGGTGTGCTTGCCGTCCAGCCACGGGGTAGCCTTGTGCGTGATGAAAAACTGGCTGCCGTTGGTGCCTGGGCCGGAGTTGGCCATCGAGAAAATCCCAGGGCTGCTGTGTGTCAACGACGAATCGATTTCGTCCGGGAACTTGTAACCTGGCCCGCCTGTCCCGGTTCCCTGCGGGCAGCCACCCTGGATCATGAAGTCGGCAATCACCCGGTGAAAGTTCAACCCGTCGTAGTATGCCTGCTCCTTGGCATCGACCGGGTCACCACCAGTTTTTGAATAGTGCTTCGTGCCCTCCGCGAGGCCGACGAAGTTGGCGACAGTCATCGGGGTTTTTTCAAACTCCAACTGTCCAAGGATGGTTCCCTTGGCTGTCTCGATCTCGGCGTACAGGCCGTCCGCGAGTTTTTCTTCCTGTTGTGCCATTACGGAAAACGTCGTCAACGCCATGGCTGCAGCCAAGGCGCCCTTCAAGTTGTGGTTCATTTTCGCCATCGATTTCATGGGACGGCCGAGGGAACCCAAAAACGCCCTCGACCGCAATGCTTTATTCGCGCCGGGATTGCCTTGAGTGTTCAGGATTGACCGCGAACAGGTTACGCCTTTAGCTCCCGGCCTGTAAACGTGGACGCCGCGCATCCCCAACCCACCCGTCTTTTTACCCGCCTAGCCAAGCTGGGGCTGGTATCTCTGTTGGCTGGCAACGGCCTGGCCGACGGCGCGGTGCAGTTCGACGTGTTCATGGGGTTCGCCGGCAAGGCGCGGCAGGGCGAATGGTTTCCGGTGACATTCGAGATCTTCAACGACGGCCCGACCTTCGACGGCCAGGTCGAGTTGCGGCCGCGCTTCGGGGACGTTTACCGCTACAACGTCGAGTTGGCCACCAACACACGCAAGCGGTTCACCCTCCCGGTTTTCGGCAGTGCGAACTCCAGCTGGTCAGCCAAGTTAAAAAACGGCAGCAAAACAGTAGCCAAAGATGACGAACTAAAGCTCGACATCTCCGACCCCACCACCGTCTTCGTCGGCGCGTTGAGCGACCAGCAGGCCGGCGGGCCGGTACTGCCGCGTACTCGTTTTAAACGCAAATGGGAAAACGATTCATTTGCCCCGCGCGTGGCCCACATGCAGCTGGACATCTTCCCTGACGATCCCATCGCATTAAGCGGCCTGCATGTGCTCTACCTCAACTCTGCACGCGCCATCAACCTGCGCGCCGAGCAGGCCGCCGCTCTGTCGACGTGGGTGCTCGGCGGCGGCCACCTGATTTTGGCGGTGGACCGGCACGGCGATGTCACCGGCACGCCATGGCTGGCAAATCTCGTTCGCGCCTGGTTCGGCCCGGTGCAAAACACCGCCGTCGGCCAGGCGCTGCATCACTGGACCGACGGTGGAGGCGACTCAACCGTTGGCAACCCGGACGACGCTTTCGCCGCCGGCCAGCTCGCCGCAGCAGAAGTGCGCCTGGCCAACGGCACGGCGCTCTTCGAACTCGACAACCGGGTGGTCGCCGCCGAGGCCAATCGCGGCCTTGGTCAAGTGAGCGTGCTCGGCTTCAACCCGGAGCGCGAGCCGTTCAAGTCGTGGACGAAC
>CAJWPV010000256.1 GCA_913045395.1 uncultured Verrucomicrobiota bacterium
GCCACCTTCATCTTGCGGCGTTTGCGAACACTTGGCTTTTCGTAGTAACGATTGTTGCGTGCGTCCTTGATCACGTTTTCACGGTCGAGCCGCTTCTTTAGGCGGCGCAACGCCCTGTCCAATGGTTCACCTTTTCTGATGCGTATTTCAGTCAAAAGAGATTCACTTCCTTTCCAATCACCGAGAGTAGGAATGTTCCCGCCTCCAACAGCAGGGCGGAGGCTAGTGTCAGTTTTGGCGCCTGTCAACTTGGAATACAGGGACAATATGTCACTATTATGGGACGCTTTGAGAAAATTGTGGAGAACTGGTGAAAAACTCTCCAACACATCCTTAAAAAAACCTTTTTTTCATTAAAAAAAACCGGTTTTCGGGCTTTTAAAATCGGTGTATAAACAAGCAATAATCAGCTTAAATGATTCGCATTGCTCAAGTTAAGGTCGTTAGATGGGCTTTTGGCGACTGAGGCTGGTTCTTTTAGCGGCCGAGGAACTGATCGCGGCCGGCAACCAAGGCCGCCATTTTTCGGTCGGCCACGCTTCGGGGCAGCATCCAGAAGCCGCAATCGGGGTGCACCCACTTGACCCGTTCGATGCCCAGCACGTTGACCGCGTTTTCGATTCGGCCCGCGATCACGCCGGCTGACTCGACTTCGTTGTCCTTGATGTCCACCACGCCGACGCCGAGTTTGGTCTCCGGTTTCAGTCCCTTGAACGCCGCCAGTTCGTCGTAGCCGCGCCGTGCGAACTCGAGCACGAGGTGATCGACATCCAGCTTGTTGAGGAACGGCATTAAATCCTGCCAGTAACCTTTTTGGATCGATTGCCCGCCGTAGTTGCCGAAGCAGAGGTGCAACGACTTTTCGCCTTGGATGCCGCCCAGCGCGAGGTTGAACGGCTCGTGCGCCCACTCGGCGTCCTCGGTGTGGCCGGTCAGGTGGGCTTCGTCCATTTGGATTACCGGCGCATCGATTGAATGGACCTGTTTGCGGAGCAGCTCGGCTAGTGCCATCGTTATCGCTTGAATGTCACCGTATTGCCGGTCGACCAATGTGCGTGCCAGCATGTACGGCGCAGTGAAGGTGAACATCGTGTCTACGTTGGACAGTTCCCGGAAGAACTGCCAGTCACGCGGCAGATTGAGTGTACCCTCGGTGAGTGGCCCGACGACCACGCCGGCCGGCTGCGTGCGAAAGTCCATCCGCTGCTCGGCGGCAAACCGGGCCAGTTCCTCCCGCGTTAGGGCGGACGAGATGCCGCCCATCGGCCGGATGAAGTAGTCGATCATGCCGTTGGTCTCCGGGTGGCTGACGTCGAAGCGGGACAGCTCGCCGTCGGAGATCAGGTCGATCCCGGCCAGCTCCTGCGTCTTGAGCACTACCATGATCGCGTCGCGCAGGGCAGGCTTGGAGGGGTTGGCGGCGAGCCACGCCGGAACCGGGTAGCTCCCCACGACCTTGGTTTTGATTTCCGGCTGGGCCATTGATTTCGATGTAAAAAGGCCGGGAATGATGCAAGGCAGGCGTTTGGCTGTCGAGTTCTCGCTTGGGCCAGGCGCTTCCAACGATGCTGTCCAGGCTTGGCGACGTGGAGGCTTCGGGGGCTGATTTCCTCGCCGCTTGGCCAATGGATCAGTACTCTCCGGGCATGGCAGCAAGGGTCAAGGTGGCCGTGCTGGGCGTGGGATCGCTTGGCCGCCAGCATGCGCGCATTTACGGTGAAATGCACCGGCACGGTACCGTGGAGCTGGTCGGCGTGTACGACTCCGATGCCGCCCAGGCCGGGTCGGTCGCCGAAAAAAATTCCACCGTCGCGCTTGACTCAATCGAGGCCGCTACCGAGGCGGCAGATGCCCTGAGCGTTGTCACGCCCACGGTTACACACCACAGCTTGGCCAAGCCGCTGCTCGAGCAGGGCAAACACCTACTCGTCGAGAAGCCGATGACCGATAACGCTGCGCAGGCCGCCGAGCTGGTGCTCCTGGCCAAGCAGCACGACTGCGTGCTGCAGGTCGGCCACATTGAGCGCTTCAACCCGGTCTTCAACTACCTACGCAAGGCCGCCTGCGAGCCACGCTTTATCGAGTCGCATCGACTCTCGCCCTACCCGGCGCGCAGCACGGACATCGGCGTGGTGCTCGATCTAATGATTCACGACCTTGACATCGTGCTGGCTTTTGTGGGCTCGCCGGTCGAGCACGTCGATGCCGCCGGTGTGCGGGTGTTAAGCGCGTCGGAGGACATCGCCAACGCACGGCTGCGCTTCGCCAATGGCTGCGTCGCCAACCTCACCGTCAGCCGTGTCAGCCCGGAGAGCCTTCGCAAGATTCGAGTCTTCAGCGGCGGCGACACCCCCAGCTATGTGTCACTCGATTATCGCGAACAGCAGGGCTACCACTATCGGCTCGCCCGGGAGGACGAGCAGGAATCGTCGATGCTAAAGAAACTGATCGCCGGCAAAGACAGCGCCATCGTCAGCCAGTTTGGCGGGAGGCGTGTCGTCCGCGAGCCGGTGCCGATCCAGCGCGAGGAACCGCTAAAGGTGGAGCTGGAAAGTTTCGTCCGGTGCGTCGCTGGGAAACAGGCCCCGGTCGTCAGCGGCGAGTCGGCCCGGCAGGCCATCGAGCTGGCCCTCGAGATCGCAGGCCAGATTCAGGCCCAGAACGGCTGATTTTTCTTCCCGCCGTGAGTCGGCGCTAGCAGACTTTTGTCATGAGGAAACGGCAATGGCTCAAGATTGGCCTGGTGGCACTGGTCGTGCTCGTCCTGTTCCTCATCGTGGCCCAGCGCGACCGTGGGCCGGTGGTGGACGGCCGGCCACTCGAGGAGTGGGTGCAGGACCTGCTCGTCACCGCCGACCCCGAACGCCGTGTCGCTGCGCAGAGCGCCGTGTCGCAGCTGGGCACCAACGCCATCCCTTGGCTGCGGATCTCGGTGCGCCACTCCGATCCGGTTTGGAAACAGACCCTGCTCAGCACCGTCAACAAAATGCCGGGCATCGACCGGCAGGATCTCCTGCGCTGGGTGAATCTTTACGAGCGCTCGGAAATTCGCGCCGGCGGTGCGGCCGGCCTGGCGGTGCTTGGTCAAGCGGCGGCGCCGGCCATCCCCGACCTGGTCGAGTCGCTCGGTGACAGGGAGCATCTTGTCTGGAACAATTCTCTCGCCACGCTGCGTGGGCTTGGTTCGCTGCCGCTACGCGAGATCACCAACCGGCTTGGCAAAACGGAAGGCGGACACCGCACGCGGATGTTGCACGTGCTGCGCAACATGAAGTCGGACGCCGCCGCCGCGGCGCCGGTGCTGGTCGACATCATTGAGGCCAAGCCAGGCAGTGACGAGGCCGCCGCCGCCGCCGCCGCACTGGCGATGATGGGTCACCGCGCCGCCCCGGCGGTGATGCGGCTTGTGGCTAGCCAACGGTACGAGTTGCGCGTGGGGGGCTTCGACACGCTTG
>CAJWPV010000257.1 GCA_913045395.1 uncultured Verrucomicrobiota bacterium
CGATCCAGGCGATCCAGGCGATCCAGGCGATCCAGGCGATCCAGGCGGCCAAGGCCAAGCCGGAAAAGGGGCCCCTCGCAAGATCATCATGGATCAAGATGCCAAGGGGCTGCTTCCACTGTTAAACCTGAACCAGGAGGCCAAGTGATGTTTAAGCAATTTACTTCAGTATTCATCGTCATCCTGCTTTTCATCGTGGTCATCGTGGTGTGGTCGTCGGTATATATCGTCGACGAAACAAAGCAGGTGTTTGTTACACAGTTTGGCAAGATTGTTCGCGGTCCAATCAACGGTCCCGGCAAGGAAGAAGCGGGTCTTAAATTCCGTTTTCCGTTTATCACCGAAGTGCATGCGTTTGAGAAACGCTACCTTGAGTGGGACGGCGCCCCCAACCAGGTGACCACCAAGGACAAGCTGTTCGTCTTCATCGACACCTACGCCCGCTGGCGTATTGTTGATGCCAAGCTTTTCTTCGAAAAAGTGCGGAACGAATCTGGTGCCCAGTCGCGCCTGGACGATATTCTCGATGGCGAAGCGAGGATAGTTGTGGCAGCGCACGACCTTGTGGAGGTCATCCGCTCAAGGCAGCGCGAGGCGGTTATCCCCGAGGCCGATGTGCTGGATGACGAATCCCAGTTAAAGCCATTCAATCAGGGCCGTTCGGCTCTGGCGCAGCAGGTTTTGGATAATGCCGGGCCGAACCTAAAGGAAGAGTTCGGCATCGAGTTGCTCGACTTCCGGTTCAAGCGGATCAACTACTCCGAAGAGGTTCGGTTGAAGATTTTTGAGCGCATGATTTCCGAGCGTTCCCGGATTGCCTCCAAGTTCCGTTCCGAGGGCCTCGGCGAGGCAGCCAAGATCTTGGGGACACAGCAAAGGGAGTTAAAAACAATTACGTCTAAAGCCTATTTAGAGCAGCAGCAAATCAAGGGCAAAGCCGATGCCGAGGCGGTTAAAATCTACGCTGAGGCATTCAACCAAAGCCTCGAGGCTCGTGAGTTTTACGAGTTCCTCAAGACTATGGAAACCTTGGAAAACACGCTGTCCGAGGATGACACTCTTATCTTCTCCACCGATTCGGACTTTTTTCGCTACCTCAAGCGATCCGCCCCAACCAAAGAATAAGCCAAGCGCTTGGCCAAGCGGCTATTTGAGTGACTCCAGGTAGGCTATCAGGCTGGCCATTTCCTTGACAGTCAAGCCGGCGGCCAGGCCCTCCGGCATCATCGAAGTCGTGCGCGTGCCGCTTTTGGCCACGTTCGAGCGTTTGAAATTCTGCACGATTCCAGCGATGTTGCGCAGATCGACGACACCATCCTTTTCGCCGGTCACAAAACCTTCCAGTACCGTGCCGTTTTTTAATTCGAACCACTGCGTCTGGAATCCCTGTGACACCACGGCGCTTGGCTTGAGGATGGATTGGATCAGGTCGGCGCGCGTCCATTTTTTACCGGCGTCGCCGAGGTAGGGACCTTTCTGCGGTTGATCCTGCAAGGTGGTGTGGCAGGCGATGCAGGCCTGTCGGGTAAACAACTGGCTGCCAAGCGCGGCATCGCCCTTGGCCTCTAACAGCAACGCGGTGGCCTCGTTGTGGCCGAGTTGAACAATGCGCCGCTTGTCGTCGTTACCTGTTGCCGGGGTGGCGTTCAGCTTGGCCAATGTGGCCTTTGCAACCTTGGCCAAGGCGGCGTCTTTCGACTTGGCAGCGGTGGCCACCAATTCACGATAACCGGCTGAGCCGGAGTCGCCGATGGCGGTCAACAACTCGGCGTTCTTGGCTCCGCGACGGATGATGTCGCCCATTATCCTGCGAAGGTAATCATTGGCCAGCGGCGACTGCTCGAGTTGCAGCGCGATCTGGTACGTGACGACCTTGGCTGCGCCTTTTTGTTTGCGTGCGGCGTCGCGCAACACCTTCGGGCGGCCGAGGTGGTTCGGTTCGTAAATGAACTCCCGCACAGTTGGAGCGAAACTTTCTTGATCGGCACTGTGCTTTTGCCATTCACTGATGATGGCCAATTGCGTGTTGAACGCCTCGTTGCCGGTGATCCGGCCAAGCGCGTTGAAGGCCTCGGAGCGAACCTTCGTGTCGCGATTACGATCGAGCGCCGCCTTGCGGAGCGGTTCAATGGCGATGGTGCCGAGCGAGGCCGAGGCTATGAACGCCGTCGCCTCGTCAATCCTGGTGTCGATGCCCAGTGCGGCTGGATCGATGCGATTAAACTTCAAGCTGGCAATAACCTGCGGCTTGTAGCTGATATCAAGCTGATCGAATCCGGTCTTGATCGCCGCACGGATGCGAGGAGAAGCCTCCCATTGAACCGGCTCAAAGTAGGGTCCCCTGTCGTCAGGCCGGGTGGACCACCAGCGTTTGCCGTTCCACCGTTTGTCGACGTGGTACAGTCGGCCTAGCGCGGCAAGTATCCCGGTGTTGAGCGGTGCATTTGTCGTCTCCTGCAGTTTTTGAATCAGGCCGTCGACCGCTTTGGCGTTGTGCATTTCCTGCAGCGCGGCCAGCGCGGCCTGCCGGGTGTGTTCGTTGGCAATGCCATCGAGGCAGATTTGCGCCGCACCGGTTTCCACGAGCGCCTTACGGGCGATGTGCGGGATGATCTTGTTGTCCGAGTAAACTCGATTCTTGGGCGAGTTGTCGACCGGTTCCGCCGCAATATTGAGCAGGGACTTGTGTGGGTTCCCCAGCCTGGCCAGGCCGATGACGGCCTGCAATCTGACACGCGGATTCTTGTCGCGCAGCGCTTTCACGAAAAGGGCGGAATTCACGCCACCGGTTTGGCGCTTGAGATCGGCGAGGGCCCGATACACCCATTCGCGAATGGTTTCGTCGGCCGTTAACCGGGCGATTGTTGAGTTTGCGGAGGCGCCGGCCAGTTGCTTGAGCGTGAACAACGCAGCGATGCGCCCGTACAAATGAACTGATTTGTCGGCGGCGATTATGCCCAAGCCGTCGATATGTCCGGCCGCTCCGCGTTTAAGAATCTCACGCTGGGTGTTGATCCGGCATACGGCGCTGGGTGAGATGATGTGCTCGAGTAGCTCGGCGTCTTTCGCCCTGGCCAAGTCGGGAAACTTGGCCGCCGTTTTTCCGGGAAAGGTGATCAGCGAAACGCTGCCGACATCCGGCCGACTAAAACGGTAGCCGCCGTTTTTCCAGTCACTCACATAAATCCTCGAGTTGCCGTCGGCATCCATGTCGATAGCCTTGATTTTGTAGAAGCTGTCCTGAGTGACATTGAAGGTGCCCTCGTGCGGTGTGAGTCGATGCACGTACACGTGTTGCGTGGTGAAGTCGCAGGTGTAAAGCGCATCTGTGAACGCCTCCGGAAAGCCGGGTTCGTCCAGCCAATAGCCGCCCGTGCCGGAGCCACCGCCGTAGTCAGCCAGCGGCGGCATGTGCTCTGCGGAAAAATTCTTATAGAGGCGGGGATAG